>CAZAPN010000077.1:0-7738 GCA_964487145.1 uncultured Planctomycetales bacterium
GTCCTGTAAGGACATTTGTGATCGTTTTAATATGATGGACAAATCGGATTCTACGATTTTAAGCGCTAAATTTTATGTGCGGGGGGTCAGGTTTTATACTGATCGTAAAACAGCTGTTATGGATATTAATGGCAAGGGGTTTTTCAGCCCTCATCCCATCCCGTATTTAAATACCGACCAAAAAGTTTTAAATTTTTTAAATGGCCAATCTTTGACTTATGGTATAGTAAAAGAGTCTAACGTGGTTGATCTTAATAGGATTACAAAAGGACTTTTTAAGATTACTTTTTTTGAGAAAATTGGCGGGAAGCAAATTTTAAAGATTGAAAAACTTTAATAATATTTTCAGAAGAGCAGGAGTTGTTTTCAATGGCTGTAAAAAATGATTTATTAAATATTAATACCCCGATTTTGAATGATATTAATATCGCCGTCTTTAGGTCCACCCCGGGGCCCGATGGACGCTTTCTTGAGGTCAATGCTACTCTTTTAAAAGTTCTTGGATTTTCTGATAAAAACGTTTTCCTTCAAAAAGTGCGTCCTTCTGACATTTATTTTTATCCTCAACAAAGAGATTTTTTGAGCAAGACCCTGATGCAAAAAGGTTTTATCAAATCCCAGGAATTTTTAATGAAAAAGCGGGACGGGACAACCTTTTATGCCAAAATTACGGCTGTGGCCGTGAAAGATCCCAAGGGTAAAATCAAGTGGTTTGATGGGGTCGTAGAGGATGTCACGACCGCCAAAAGAGAACAGGAGAGGTTTCGATATATTTTTGAACACGTTCCTGTCGCTATTTGGGAAGAAGATTTTTCAGCGGTTGCCAAATTGCGCGATAAACTTCAAACAGAAAAAGTCAAAGATATAAAGCGATATCTCTATACACATCCTGAGGTTGTGATATCGATATTTCGTAAAATAAAAATATTAGATCTCAATAAGGCTGCCATTGACATTTATGGGGCTGCTTCCAAGGGAGAACTTATTTCTCACTTCGGGAAAACGATCGCGAAAGGAGCGATTGATGTCCTTGTTGATGAGTTTTCTTCCTTGATGAGCGGAGACAAATATTTTGAGACAGATCTGCGGAGCCGAACACTTCAGGGCAAATATCGGGATGTCCGTCTTAGGGCTTCTGTGCCAGATGGTTATGAAAAGACATTCTCCCGGATCATTGTCACCTTGGAGGATATTACTGAGCAAAAACGGCTTGAAAAACATCTAAAATTAATGGCCCAGCAGGATGCCTTAACAAAGCTCTTAAATATGCGAGCCATTACGAATCGTTTGGAAGAAGAGTTGATCCGTGCAAAACGCTATAATCTGGACCTTTCCTGCATGATGTTAGATCTTGATTATTTTAAGGTGATTAACGATAAATATGGCCACCAAAAAGGGAATTTGATCTTAAAAAGGATATCTCAGCTGATTCGTCGAAGCATTAGGCGATCCGATGTTGTGGGGCGGTATGGAGGAGATGAATTCTTCTTTATTCTTACCCAAACGAACGTTGAAAATGCTAAATTTGTGGCTAATCGTATCAGTAAATTGATTTCGGGTGAAAAATTCACTGTTTTAAAGGGAGCTAATTTTAGGTTAACGGCAAGTATCGGTATTAGCGGGTATCCCCATTATCCTGCCAAAGATTTTCGGGAGCTCATCACCCAGGCCGACCGGGCCATGTATACCGCCAAATCCTCAGGACGAGATTGCGTGATCGTATCTTAGGGGCACGAGTTTAGTCTTGACGGGTCCTTGGTCAGATAGTATAATACGACGTTATTTAACATTAACAACCCAAGAGAGGAAGGAAAGTTTAAGTGGTATTAGTTAAAGAAAAGAAAACAGAAATCATCCAAAGCTTTAAGGCTCACTCGAAAGACACTGGTTCTGCGGTTGTTCAGGTTGCCTTGTTAACCGAAAGGATTAATCAGCTATCTGATCATTTCAAATCTCACAAAAAGGATTATCATTCTCGTCGTGGTCTTCTCGTTATGATTGGAAAGAGGCGACGTCTTTTATCCTACCTCAGGAAGTCCGACCCCCAGAAATATGATGAAGCCCTGAAGAAACTCAAACTGCGTAAATGAGGGGTATCCTATGAATTTAGGTCGAATCGAAATCCCTTTCGGGGGACATAATCTTATTATCGAAACCGGACACTTGGCCAAACAGGCCAATGGAGCTGTGACCGTAACCTATGGAGGGACGGTCGTTTTGGTAACCGCCTGTATGTCCAAAGAAGCCAGGGAGGGTGCGGATTTCTTTCCTTTGACGGTAGAGTATCAGGAAAAAACTTATGCCGCAGGAAGGATTCCAGGAGGATTTTTTAAGCGCGAAGGGAAACCTTCGGAAAGAGAGGTTCTTGCGGCCCGGGTCATTGATCGTCCGATCCGACCCCTTTTCCCTAAGGGATTTTTTAATGATGTTCAAATTGTTTCTTTAGTCTTGAGTAGCGATGGAGAGGCTGACCCGGATATTTTAGCGGTAACAGGGGCTTCTTCAGCCTTAATGATATCAGATATTCCTTTTGATGGCCCGATTTCGGCGGCAAGAGTCGGGTTGGTGGATGGAGAATATATTTTAAATCCCACCTATGCCCAGAGAGAAAAAAGCCTTCTTGACCTCATTGTGGTTGGCTATAAAGATGAGGTTATTATGATCGAAGGAGAAGCTCAACAGGCTTCTGAAGATCAAGTTATTAAGGGTATCGATTTTGCTCTCCAGAAAATTAAATCGTTAAATTCAGTCCAAATCGAATTAGTGCATCAGGTTGGAAAAAAGAAAGCAGATGTTTCTTTATCTTGCCTCGATGAGTCTTTTATTGCCAAAGTCAGAGATTTATCTGTCAACCGCCTTAAAGAAATTTATCGGTTAGAGAGGAAAGAGGATCGCGAGGAATCTTTAAATTTATTATTAAAGGATCTGAGCAAAGATTTAACCTTGTTTTCCGACTTTAAGAGTGATGGGCGCGAGGTTGCGGCCAGCGATATAAAGGTGGTTTTGGAACAGATTGAATATGAAGAAGTCCGTAATATGATCCTTCAAGAGCGCCGTCGAATTGATAATCGAAGCTTTAAGGATGTCAGACCGATTACCTGTTCTGTGAATGTCCTTCCAAGGACACACGGTTCCGGCTTATTTAGCCGTGGCCAGACACAAAGTTTAGCGATCGCGACCTTAGGGACCAGAAACGATGAACAGATGATTGAGGATCTGGAAGGGACATCGCATAAAACGTTCATGCTCCATTATAATTTTCCTTCATTTAGTGTTGGGGAAACAAAGCCCATGCGAGGTCCCGGCCGACGGGAAATCGGACATGGTGCCTTAGCAGAAAAATCCATTCGGGCGGTTATGCCTTCGAAAGAAGAATTCCCCTATACCATCAGAGTCGTTTCTGAAATTTTGGAATCCAATGGTTCTTCGAGTATGGCAACGGTTTGCGCCGGGACATTGTGTTTGATGGATGCCGGGGTCCCGATTAAAGAGCCTGTCGCTGGGATATCGATTGGTTTGGTGACAGGGGGGAAAGAAGCTGTCCTTCTCACCGATATTATGGGCGTTGAAGACCATTATGGTGATATGGATTTTAAAGTAGCTGGAACCAAAAAAGGCGTGACAGGCATTCAGTTAGATTTAAAAATTAAAGGGATTAGTTTATCGCTTCTTTCTACGGCCATTCAGCAGGCACGAGAGGCCCGACTTTTTATTTTAGACAAGATGTATGAAACTCTCCCCGCGCCACGCGGAGAGCTTTCGACTTATGCCCCTCGTATTATCACTCTTCATATCCCCGCTGATAAAATCGGTGAAGTCATTGGTCCCGGGGGCAAGAATATTCGCAGGATCATTGAAGAGACCGATGTCACCATCGATATTGAAGACGATGGAACGACGGTTGTGGCATCAGCGAATCAGGAAAATATTCAAAAGGCTGTGGCCTGGATTGAAGGGATGGTCTCCGAGCCCGAAGTTGGAAAAATTTATCCTGGGAAGGTCAAACGGGTTACTAATTTTGGCGCCTTTTGTGAATTCCTGCCTGGTCGCGAAGGTTTGGTTCATATTTCCGAAATTTCCAATGAATACGTCAAAGACATAACAAAAGTTGTCAAAGTGGGTGATGAATTCAAGGTCAAAGTCATTGAAATTGACGAGTTGAAACGAGTCAATTTAAGTAAAAAACAAGCGGAATGAAACATCAGTATATTAATGAGATTAAAGGAATCCTCATCCTTTCGGTCGCGTTAATTCTTTTAGTCAGTTTGATTTCGTTTGTGCCCGAAGATCTTTCCTGGTTTACCTCTCAGCCGAATTTCCCGGTCCATAATTGGATCGGGAAATTCGGCGCTTATCTATTTATTTGGAGTTCGAATAAATTTCTCAACCGAGAAACGATATTTTCTTTTTCAAAAAATATCAGTTTCTGGGTTTTTGTTTGTGTCCTGAGTGCCTTGTTGAGTATGTTGGGATCTCTCGGGGATTCATTCCAATTTAGGCGAGGTGGTGTGATTGGACTTGTTATCTCCGAATTCCTGATCAAATACTGTGGTAGCCTTGGGGCCCTCATTATCCTTTTTACTGTTGGAACCCTGGCTTTAGTTTTGATTGCGGAATTTCTCGTTTCACCTTTTCTTGTCAAATTTTCCACACATTTTAAAGATTGGTTCTTAGGATTTTGTTCATGGGCCTGGGATGGGGTATTAAAATTAGGACGGCCTAAACAAGAATATAAGATTAAACGTCCTAATATCCCGGCGCCACCCTCTGTCCCCAAGGTTGTGAAACCAGAAGAACCTAAAAAACCCGTTGACCCGACGCCGCTTGTTGCTGTCAATAAAAAGGAAGCCACTAAGCCCACGATTCGAGTTTCCGAATCGAATTCAAAGGGAGATAAAGCTCCTGTTGAAGAAAAGCCTCGCATCGTCGGAGAATACCACTTACCATCTTTAGATTTATTGAATGATCCTCCGCCTGTTTCCTCACGCAAAATTCAGGATGATTTGATGAGCGGAGCCAAGGTCCTGGAAGAAACCTTGAGTGATTTTGGGGTCAGTGTTCGGGTCGCCGATATTGAGAGAGGACCCGTGATTACCCGTTATGAACTTGAGCCGGCCCCTGGAGTGAAGGTCCAAAAAATTACAGCCTTACATGATGATATTGCCTTGGCCATGAGGGCTCAGGCCGTACGAATTGTTGCTCCAATCCCAGGGAAAAATCGGGTAGGAGTTGAGGTCCCTAATTCTTCATCCAGCCTTGTTTTTCTAAAAGATGTGATTGCGGAAAGCGAATTTCGTAAGGGTTCAAAATTGAATTTGGCCTTGGGAAAAGATACTTCGGGTAAACCCTTAATTGCCAATCTCGGCGAGATGCCTCATCTTCTTATCGCAGGGACAACCGGTTCCGGGAAGACCGTATGCGTCAATACGATTATCATGTCCATGCTCTTTAACGCAAGTCCCGATGAAGTTAAATTTCTGATGGTCGATCCTAAGATGGTTGAGCTATCGATTTACAATAAATTGCCTCACAATTTATGTCCGGCGGTGACCGAACATAAAAAGGTGTCTTCGGCTCTCAACTGGGTTGTGAGTGAAATGGAGCGACGGTATTCCTTGCTTGCCAAAGAGGGGGTCCGTAATATCGAGGGTTATAATAAAAATGAACAGCGATTGCCGTATATCGTTGTCTTTATCGATGAGCTTGCTGATCTCATGCAAATCGCAGCAAAGCAAATTGAAAGTGCGATCACCCGATTAGCTCAATTGTCGCGGGCGGTTGGAATCCACTTGATTTTAGCTACACAGCGGCCTTCAGTCGATGTTATTACAGGCGTCATTAAGGCCAATTTCCCGGCGAGAGTATCTTTTAAGGTCGCTTCGAAAGTTGATTCCCGGACCGTATTGGATATGAATGGGGCTGAAAATCTTTTAGGGAAAGGGGATATGCTTTTTCTAAAACCAGGAGAAGCTAAACCCATTCGTGGACAGTGCAGTCTTGTATCGGATGGCGAGATCAAAAAAGTAATTGATTTTATTTCTCCTCAGCAGGAGGCGATTTATGATGAAACGATCTTTCGGGAACAGACCTCTGGATCATCAGGGGGAAGTGATGAACGAGATGAACTTTTTGATGAGGCCCTGCGTTTAGTCATGGAAACGAATCAGGCGTCCGTTTCCATTTTACAAAGACGGATGCGTTTGGGATATACCCGAGCGGCGCGTCTTATTGATATGATGGAGCAAGATGGTTATGTCGGCCCGTATTGCGGAAGTAAGCCACGGGAAATTCTGATCGACCGCGAGGCCTGGCTTATGAAAACAATGAAAAAAGGAGAGGGAGAGCCTCAAGCGGCTCCCCCAGCCTAAAACCGGAAATCAAAATAATAAAGGATGATTCCCGATGGATACGATGGATAACCGAGTGCAGAAGGGCTTATTTCTCAAGCAGGCACGAGAAGCTAAAGGAATTTCTCTGAGAACTGTGCACGAGGCAACCAAAATACCTCTTGATGCCTTGCATGCCATCGAAGAAGGTTACACCATCCGAACCTTATCGTCGTTTTATTATCGTGGATTCATCAAGATTTATGCTCAGTTTTTAAACGTCGATCCCAAAAATGTATTAGAAGAAACAGAATCTCAACGAAGTTCTCGCCGTTATACCCAAGAGTCAAAGTCGGGGTCTTCATCGGTATCCGCATTCAGGGCTGTTCCGGGATTGAGTTCAGAGGTGCTGATGAATGTCGGAAAATTTATTTTGGCTGTTTTTGTCTTGGTGATATTTTTTAAGATTGTCGGATTTGTTTTTTATAAAATTACTCACCGAGTGAAAGCGCCGGAAACGACCTTGTCTCCAACCATTCCCGAAGCGACTTCATCCAAAAAACCTATTAAACTTGTGACCAAAGTGACGAAGGAGCCATCTCAGGCACAAGCCGTTCCTCTGACCACCTCTTCTTCAGCCAAACCTGTAGCCACTAAACAATCAGAAAGAAGTGTTTTGCATAATGTCAATGTTTCCGTGAAAGCCAAGAAGGACAGCTGGCTTCGGGTCGAAACAGACGGTAATGTTGTCTTTCAGTCTGTGATCAAACGAGGTGGAGTCGAAACGTGGTCTGCCAAAGAAAAAGTTGAGATCTCGGGGAAAAATATCGCCGATTTGAATTTTGAGTTTAATGGAAAAGTGATCGATTCTTTAGCCCGCAAAGATCGCCGAGCTAAGAAAATCATCATTACTAAAGACGGTTTTACTGTTCAATAATGGTCCTTCAATTGGCCTCTCCATTGAGAAGAAGGCCGACTTCTTCTTCTGTCCGCACTGCTTCTTCTGTCCGCGTGATTAATCTGGGATGTGTCCGCAATTTGGTCGATTCCCAACTCATTTTGGAACGAATTCAGAGTAAAAATTTTACGATTGTCGATGGGGAAGAGTCTGACATTGTTATTGTCAATACCTGTGGGTTTATTGAGGATGCCAAGAAGGAATCCATTGATGTTATTTTAGATTTGATTCAATTAAAACGAGAGGGCAAGATTAAAAAAATTGTCATCGCAGGATGCCTTGCTCAACGTTATGCCGATGAATTAGTCAAGGGATTCAAAGAGATTGACGCCATTGTCGGAGTGTTGCCGCTCGATAAAAATGATTTTTCCAAAGATGTCCTTTTGACGCCCACCCATTATGCTTATGTGAAAATCTGCGAAAGTTGCATCCACCGTTGTAGCTTCTGCACTAT
>CAZAPN010000078.1:0-7436 GCA_964487145.1 uncultured Planctomycetales bacterium
TCGACCTGTCGAAGATACCGAATCAACGTTTGTGTATTAATCTTTAGGAAGTAAGGTTTTAGAAAAAAGGGCCCTCTGGCCGTCAGGCCAGAGGGCCCTTTTGCATTTTCAATATATTTATAGTTATCGTGTTAATTTTCATTTAGAATATAATAAAAAATATTGATTTGATGGGAGGGATTTTCCTTATGGACCATATTCTCACAGAAAAGATTCGTATCGGCATCAGCGCCTGTAATTTTGGGGCCAAAGTTCGTTGGGATGCTCATGGATGGAACCGTTTTGAGAGCCTGGGCCGCCAAAAGTTTGATTATATCTGGACGCCTGTTTGCCCGGAAGTCATGTCAGGATTAGGGGTCCCTCGAAAACCCATGCGTTTAACCGGAAGCAACGGGGATGATTTCTGGAATGACCGCTCTCAAGTGAGAAACCGTCTGGGACAAAATGTTTCCGAGCTGCTCAAACAAGGATGTTTGGATGCCCTTTCGATCATCCAGAGAGCAAATGTTGATGCCTTTGTCTTTATGGAGGGAAGTCCCACGTGCGGGGTGTATCGCACGACCCTCAAAGATAAGCGGCTTGGAAAACCCCCGGGGGCATTTGGGTCTCTTTTATTAAAACAAGATTTATTCCTTATTCCCGCCGAAGATTTGGAAAGTCCGTGGAAGTGGTGGGACTGGAGCCGACGCTTGCATGCGTTTGTGTGGCTTAAACGGCAGGAAATCCTTAGTAAAAATCAACTCTACGAGATTTGGCATCTGCTGAAATTCATGTGTCAGGAGGTCGATGATCCTGCGGCAAGAATCATTGGGACTGATATTGCCAACGCCCCGAAGAAATTAAGCCAAGAATATATTGACTCTTGGAAGAAAAGGGCATTCACTCTTATACGCAAGCCCTCAACTTTAAACCGGATTTGCGCGGTCATGGCCAAACATTATGCTCATTACCGCCGTCAATTCGGATATAAGGTCGAGGATATCAAGGCCCCCGAATTTATCCTGGGAAAAAGAAAATTCGTTGATGAATTAGAGAAAGTGGAACTTAAGGCCCTAGAACAGGGCTATCAATTTGGAGGCCACCCGGTTTTTTATCGGCCTAATCGGTAATACACGTCAAGGATTTAATGGGACAATTATGGCGCACAAATCTTCTTTGAAAATACTCGTGACCTCGGGCAGCTGGCAGTCCGCCCTGGCCTGTGTGCAGAGCTTAGGCCGCGCTGGCCATGAAGTTTACGTGATTGATGAAGATGAAGATTCATTTCTCGCTTGTTCCAAATACTGCACAAAGCACTTTTTAAGTCCCATAGAAGAGGACCCGGCATATTTCGATTTCTTATTGAATTTAATTCACGATAACTTTTTTGATATTTTAATTCCCCTCAGTGACCAGGCGGTCAAGCTTTGTTCCCAGCAGAAGAAAGAAATAGAACCCCATATTCGCCTTTTGATCCCGAACGAGGAGACAGTCGCTTTAGCGATTAATAAGATTGGGACCTGCTTTTTCGCCCAAAAATATAATGTTCCCATCCCCAAGACATGGTTCCCTTCGGACTGGAATCATTTGGAAAGTTTCCGGGATGAATGGCAGTATCCCTGTATTGTCAAAGAATCTTTTAGCATTTCAGGAAAAGGTGTATTTTTTATCGAGAATAAAGAAAAATTAAATGATTATCTTCAAAAGAGGGAAAAACCAGATCCTTGGCCTGCCATTCAGGAAGTCATCCCGGGCGATTGTTATGGTTTTATGGGGGTCGTAGAAAACGGTGAGGCCAAATCCTATTTTACTTACAAAATCCCTTATTGTTTTTCTCGCGGAGGAACCCCGACGGTTGTTTATTCTCTTTATGATGAAACGCTGATCGCTCAAGCCAAGCATTTATGTGGTTTATTGAAATGGACGGGCGCTGTGAATTTTGATTATATGAAAGGCCCCGGGGGGAAATATCTCCTTCTGGAAATCAATCCGCGTTTTGGCGGGACACTTAATTTCCCTTACCGGATGGGAATCAATCTGCCGCTTGATTATGTCAAGCTCATCCAAGGCCGTGGAGAGGAAGTTAGACCCAAGAAATACCGATCAGGAATTATGTTTCGAACGGTTTTTCCCAATCAAATTCTCCATGCTTTGTACCATAAAAATTATTGGGGAAGATTTGTTCGCAGTTGTTTTACGTTCAGCAGAATAAATGTTTATTGGGATGATCCGAGATTGGTTTGGCGGCAGATGAAAGAGACCCGCTGGATGTGGCAGAAAAAACAACAACAGAGATAAACACCCCAGAGAGGAGTTTGTTGTGATAGAAACGAAAGCCCCTTTTGAAAAATACCTGGATATCAAGATCCTTGCTCGTGAGAACGGATATGCGAAGTTATCCATGCCGTTTAAGAAGGAATTAACCAATCCCTACGGCATTTTACACGGTGGAGCGATCCTGTCTCTCGCGGATACGACCATGGCCCAGGCGATGTATTCTCGTTATTCAGATCAAACATTTTATACCGTTAGACTTTGTATGGACTTTAAGGCTCCGGTTGCTTGCGGGGAAGTTTTGGCCGAGGCAACTCTTCTTGGGGAGAAGAAGAATTTTGTTAAAGGCAAAATTGTTTTGATCGATCCTCAGGGGAGATTGATCGCGGAAGGCGAGGCTGTCTTTTGTCTTATCAAAAAGAAATCTAGTTGAATCAACTTTTTATGTGAGGGGAATTTATGTCTGAAAATCTTTTGCTTGGATTAATTGGTATTTTATTTTTAGGATTTTTGTCGGAGTGGTTGGCTTGGAAACTTCATTTCCCAGCGATTTTGTTGTTGTTGGTTTCCGGTTTTATCGTTGGACCAGTGACCGGATGGATTGATCCGGATGCCCTTTTGGGAAATCTGTTGTATCCGTTTATTTCGATGTCTGTTGCGATTATCCTTTTTGAAGGAAGTTTGAATTTGAGTTTCCGAGAGTTGAAAGCGAATGCCCGACCTATCGTGAATCTCGTAACGATTGGGGCCATAGTCACGTGGGTTTTGATTGCCTTCAATGCGTATGGTTTATTACATTTACGTTTGGATTTCTCGGTGCTCTTAGGAGCGATTTTGGTCGTGAGTGGCCCGACTGTTGTGCTGCCGATGTTGCGGCAGATCCGCCTTCGGGGGAAAAGTGAATCGATTCTAAAATGGGAAGGGATTACGATCGACCCCATTGGAGCGTTGTTGGCGATTTTGGTGTATGAATTTATTTTGGCCGAAGGAATTCATCAGGCCGCCACATTAGTGTTGGGAATTATTTTCAAGACTTTTTTCTTCGGCCCCCTTTCTGGGGCCATTACCACGTTGTTTCTGATTCTAAGCATCCGACGATATTGGATCCCAGATTTTTTGCAAAGCACCTTTACGTTGTTTATGGTCGGAGGGACATTTGCCCTTTCCAACCATTTTCTTAATGAATCTGCAGGTTTTCTTGCGGTCATAACAATGGGAATTATTTTAGCGAATCAGCGATGGATTTCGATCAAACCCATTGTTCATTTTAAGGAAAATCTTCGAGTCCTTTTGCTTTCCGGAGTTTTTATTATCTTGGCGGCTCGTTTGCCGATCGGTGATTTGTCTTATGTGAATCTTCAGAGTTTTATTTTTTTAGGAGTTATTCTATTTTTAATTCGTCCTTTGGCGGTCCTCTTATCAACATCAAACGTGGGCCTTCTCGGGAAAGAACGTTTTTTCCTTTCGATGATTGCCCCGCGCGGAATTGTTGCCGCGGCGGTGGCTTCTATTTTTGCCTTAAGATTAGAAGAGAAAGGATTCCCTGAGGCTGACATTTTGATTTCGATGACCTTTTTTGTCATTGTGGGAACTGTCTTTTTTTATAGCTTGGCTTCCCCCTGGATTGCCCGTTTCTTAAAACTTTCGGCCTTGAATCCGCAAGGGCTTCTTTTGATGGGAGCTCATTTGTGGATTCGGGATCTTGCCAAAATTCTAAAGCAGGAGGGATTTCAGGTCGTTTTAGTTGATACCAATTACCACAATGTTCGTCTGGCGATGAGAGATGGATTGACGGCTTATCATGGAAATGTTTATGATGAGGACTTTCTGTCTCAAATTGATTTAAGCGGGGTGGGTTATTTTTTAGCCTTGACGCAGAATGATGAAGCCAATTCTTTAGCATCTTTACACTGTCGCCCGATTTTTGGTGGGCAGAAGACATATCAACTTTCCTTATTAAATGAAGACAAGGATGATATGCAGCAGCCCGTGTATGGGCGATTCCTTTTTGGCCCCACTTATACATATAATTATTTAGTTCAGATTTATAATTTAGGAGGGCAATTTAAAGTCACAAAAATTACCCAGGATTTTAATTTTGACAATTATCAATCGTTTTACGGGAATAAATCTATACCGTTATTTCTTATTACGGATAATAAGGATTTAATTATTTGGACGGGGAAAGGAAATGTTCAAGTTAAACCGGGATATTCGGTCGTCAGTTTGACAATGAATGAGGAAACAAAAAAGTAGGGGGCGAAGAATTCAGTTTCCTTGTCCTTAAGAATACGCGATTATTTCGGTCTTGTTCGCCCCCTCGGGGAAGGTTTTTATTAAACCCCTGAATGTTGCCTACATAATCGGCCGTATTCTGAGGAGCTACTCAAGGACAATTAAATCATAGCACTTAAAAAGTTTGATGACAAGGGTGCGTTAGAGAAATTTTTACTAATGAGCGCAGAAAAAAATATTTCCCCTGGGCCGAAGAGTTTCTCTTCCTCTATCAGAAGTTTCTTCCTCCGTATTTATGAAAAATTAGTTGGGATTAATGATTCCCCGCAAAAAATCGCGATTGGATTCGGGTTGGGTGTTTTCTTGGGGATTCTTCCAGGGGCGGGACCCGTTGCCTCTTTAGTTTTGGCCGCTATCTTTCGCGTCAACAAAGCCGCGGCGGTTGTCGGTAGCCTTTTGACAAATACATGGATTAGCATTGTTGGGTTCATTTTGGCCGGTGAAATCGGGGCTTGGGTCACGGGCCGTGATTGGAACGAAACGTATCAAACTTCCCAAGGATTTTTGAAGAATTTTAACGTGAAAGATTTTTTTCAAGAGTCATTTTGGAATGCGATTGCCCCTATCATCGTCGGATATTTGCTTTTTTCTTTAACCTGCGGGATGGCGGCCTATGTGACGGCTATTCTTTTGTTGAAGTTAAGAAAAAGGACTAGGTTTTCTGGCCTTTTTTGAAGATAGAGATTCCTTCCATGAGAAGGAGGAATGTCAAAGCAAAAAGGATGATGCTTGTGATCCCGATAGGATCGGCCGTGACTTGTCCCTGGACAAGAGCTTTAAGCCAAGGCCGGATAATCAAAAACAGCGATAGAATCGCGATCAAGAGCATGAAAATGGAAGGAAAAAGCGTTATCCGGAATTTCAGTTTTAATTTAAATAGCCAGAGGCTCACCCCAAAGAGTGTCATAGCGGCCATAAGCTGATTGCTTGAGCCGAAGACGGTCCAGAAAACCTTCCAACCAGCGATGGAGTTTCCTTCGGCATCGGTTACCTTTTGGGAAACAATAATCAGGGGCAGAATCAGTGTCGCTAACGTCGCCAGATAAGCGCTCCATTTATTTTTAAATCCTGTCAATTCTTCAAAAATGTATCTTCCTAATCGGGTGGTCACATCCAGGGTATCATAGACAAATGTGGCGAAGGCCAAAAGGGCAAAGTTCAAGGCAAATTCTTTGTTGATGCCGAGGCTGTTGAGAAAAGTGGCAATGCCGTTGGCGAAAATTTGATTAGGATCTTTAAGTTGGGCCGTTTGGTTTTTCGTAAGAATAAGGAGGGTCGCCAGCGCAATGATGGCGACAAAACTTTCCAAAAGCATCCCGCCGTAACCGACGAGTTTGGCGTCAGTTTCTTTGTTCAACTGTTTCGATGTTGTTCCTGAGCCGACCAACGCATGGAACCCGGAACAGGCCCCGCACGCAACTGTTGTGAATAAGAGAGGAAAAAGAGGAAGGCCCTGCGGGTTCATCCATCCGACAAAAGCTGGATATTGAATGGCAAAATGCTGGGTGAAACTTCCTATCACAAGTCCAATAAAACTGATGCCGGCTGTGATTGTTAAAAAGAATCCGCCTAGATATCCTCGCGGTTGTAAGAGAAGCCACATGGGAATGATCGCGGCAATAAAGCAATAAAATAACAATATGATATTCCACGTCATCTTTAAATCTAAACCTAAAATTGGTTTAATTTGTAGTGGGAACAAAGGCCCGATATAAATACTGATAAAGACAAGAGGCATAAAAAGCAAGGTGGAAAGGGTCAGAGGAGGGTTAAATATTTTCAAAACGATCCCCATAATGAGTGCGAGAAGTAAATACATCATCGACGAAGAGGCAACTCCTGCCCCGCGGGTCGGTTCAACAAAGGTGCTTGCCGTGATATCGGTAAATGCCGCAATAATATAAACAAGAGAGAACCATAAAAAAAGTAAAAATAGGATAAAGGCGCGGCGGCTCATGGTGTCCCGAATGACTTCGGCAATGGATTTTCCTTGGTGGCGGATGGAGGCAACAAGGGCCATCATATCGTGGACCCCCCCGATCAAAATCCCACCCAGAATGATCCACAGGAAAGCCGGGATCCAGCCAAACCAAAGTCCCGCCAAGATGGGGCCGACGATGGGGCCGGCCGCGGAAATGGCGGAGAGATGTTGACTCAACAGATAATATTTTCCTGCGGGAATAAAATCAATATTGTTATGGAATTGATGGGCAGGCGTTTTGACATCAGATCGCAGATTGAGTTGTCGTGTGACGAAAGCCCCATAGGTAAAGTACCCTAAAAAAAGGAGTACAATCGAAATAAGAACAAGAAAGAGTAATGTCATGGGATTTGAATTTGTTCGTTTTGTGTGGACGGTTTTTCGTCCATATATATGGATTATACTTTAAATGATTTTTTTATGCATTGCAAGAGTTCGCTTGAAAACAGTGACAAAGACCTTGATTGGGAAAATCACGTACGATATAATCACTTATTCCCTTGTGTATCGCATATGAGGAAAGGAGAATATGAAAAAGATTTTGATCATGGATGATAATGAGCAGGATCTTAAGGCCATTGGAATTGTTCTTCAGAAGGCGGGTTTTTCTGATATTCTTTTTGCGTCTTGCGCGGAAGACGGTTTAAGATGGGTCGATATTTATCATCCAGATATGATTTTGATTGATGTCGTTTTAAGGAATGTGGACGGATTTGATGTGTGCAAAAAGATTCGAAGCGACAGCACTTTACGAAATAGAATTATTATGGTCACCGGTCATTTAGAAGCTGTTGATGTCCAGAAGGCAAGGACCTCAGGGGCGGATGAAATTGTTGAAAAAAGAGCCGGATACCAGATGTTGCTGGAAACAGTCAAGCGTTTGATGTGAGGGATTGAAGATATTTTG
>CAZAPN010000079.1:0-7385 GCA_964487145.1 uncultured Planctomycetales bacterium
CCCTCTTTTATTCGATTTTATTTTTGATGCTGGAAAATCTGGTTTGAAGGTCGAAAGCCCTGAATTTAAGGTTGAATCAGAGAAATTGATCAAATATTTTCTGGCCGCGCTAACCATCAAAGAAGACGATTTGTGGGTTAACCTTTCGCCGTTTGAAAAAGATAGGATCGCTCCGACTGACTTATCGCAAACCGAATTGGGCCGCGACATGTTGGCCCAGGATTATATCTTAAAACAGCTGACGGCTACATTGCTCCATCCTGATCAAGAACCCGGCAAAACCTTTTGGACAAAGGTTTATGCAAAAGCTCAGGAACAATTTGGAACGACGGATATTCCTGTTGATACCTTTAATAAGGTGTGGATCATCCCTGAAAAAGCTAAAGTCTTAGAGCGCAACAATGCGGCTTATATTGCGAGAGCGCATTTAAAAGTTATGTTGGAAGAAGATTATTTGGCCCTTTCGAAAAATTCTATTCTGGATGCAAGCTCTAAAAACGCTGTGACAACTGAACAAAAACCTACTGATGCCCATACGCTGGCTGCCCAGATTGTCCGAGAAGTCGTCATCCCTGAAATTGAAAAAGAGGTGAATGAAGGAAAGAATTTTGCCCCGTTACGGCAGATGTATTATTGTATGATTTTGGCATCGTGGTATAAGATGTCCGTTAAAGGTGCTTTATTAAACCAGGTTTATAGTAATCGGGGAAAAATCGACGGGGTGAATGTCGATGACGCGCAGGCAACCCAAAAGATCTATGATCAGTATTTGGAGGCTTATAAAAAGGGAGTATTTGATTTTATTAGGGAAGATGTGGATTCTGCGACACAAGAATCTATCATGCGAAAGTATATGTCAGGGGGCGAGAATTTTAGCGGGATTACTATGGCGGCGGAATTTGAAGGACAATTCAACCCCGGCGACATTCCCTCAACAGACGGACTAGCTATAGCTAGGACTCAGATAATGGAGACTGGCGACGATTCTATGATCGTAGACTTTAGGGGTCGAGCGGATGCTTCCGGAGTTGTGAGGGAAAATTTCGTTTATGTAGGTGATGGTGTAAAGTTCATTAGTCGGCTCATATCCATAGGGAACGGTCGTTATACTACGTATTTTAACTGTGCAGGGGTGCGTGATAACACAACCGGGGAAGTGATTTATCCCCCTCTGTCTGTAACGTTATCTGGCGATCAAATGGGTTTGTTACCGCAGGAAGTTTATAGGATGGTTTTTCCCAGTCTCTTCGACAACTCTATGAAGGTCGCTAGTGGTCAAGAGGATTTTTCCATGGGGGTTGTAGTAAAGCGAGACATCGATTTTCTTTACCAAGGAACAAGGTTCTATAAAAGCCTCATTCGAATCGGGCCGAATAGTTATAGAACGCGATTCGATTGTGATGGCCTGTATGGGGGGGACGGCGAGTGGATTGTTCGTCCTCTGCATGGGTCTTTAGAGGGTAATCGAATGGCTTTATCACCGAGCGAGGTTTATGCTATTTTCGACGAATCGATGAAGGTAACAATCACGCCAGAACAGGGAAAACAAAAAATTGCTAGCCTTATTCAAGAGGCAAGGGATATTTTGTTGAGATTTGAGTCCGCTAATTATGCTGAAATGAGAGTTACAGCGGGATTAACTAGTGTTGTCCGTGTTGGTGAAAGACTTTCAGAATTGGGGTTTACCGTAAGTCAAGCCACGAAACCTGAAGATTGGATAGCGATCGATAGAAATTTATTACAGAATACGGAGGAAATAGCAAAGGAGATTGACGCATTATCTGATACGAATTTAAAGGAGGGAAGGCCCGATTCTGTAACTTATAAGACAATTTCTATTATTCAATTGAAATCGAGATTTCGGCAGATTCTTCTATCCGTTGAACAGGTTCTTGGCATCGCCGACGAAGGCCTTGGCCCGGTTTTTACCCCCGAAGAGATTCGCAGAGCCATCAAAAATCTTATTACCTCTGCAGAAACCACTATCAGGAATTTTGGTGATTCTACGATGTTTGCGGCTGAGATTCAGACAGGCACCGATCCAAAAACTAAGGGTCTAGAGATGCTTTCGAATCTTAAGGATGCCTTAGCCGATGCTCAACAGCGAAGTGAATGGGTCGCTTTGCGAGATAGGATTACGAAGGAGAGAGATACCATAGAACAGAATTTCCGTCAAGTGACAGAAAATTATTCTCCCGGAATGCATCCGGGTGATTTAACAGCCAGCCAACGCAATGCCTTGAATAATGGTTTACAGGAAGTATTGGAAGAGATTCAAAAAAATTTGGAAGATTTTTCTCAGAAGGTGGAGGTTGAAGAAGTCGGAGACTCTTCGATGCTAATTAATCCCCGGAATTTGTCACTTACTTCAAAAATCGAGGATTTGGGCTTCAGGAATAGGACCTATACTCTTGAACACACGAATGGCCGTTATTATGAACTGCAAATTTGGTACAATAGTGCCACCGATATCACTTCTATTAGCATCTCTCGTTTGGGGTGGGGGCCTTATGAAACACAACGCAGAGGTTGGAATGACGATCTAATCGAAGATTGGAAACAAGCTATCAATATACTTAATCAGGATTTTTCTCAGAAGGTGGAGGTTCAGGAAGTCAATGTCAATAATGCACGTTTGTTGATGCCAGCTATAAATTATCAGCCGAGAACTCCGCCTGTTGATGTTGCAACCATCCGCAGTCGCATACAGCGCAAAGCAGATGAGGTCATTTCGCTTTTGAAAAAAGCGAAAGAGCAAGGGATTCTATTGCAGATCACTGGTTATTTACGCGGATTAGACGGTCCGGGATCCTCATTGGATCTTCCAGAATTTCAGAAATTGTTAACAGACATCGGCGTTACCGGTTTTGACCAAATGCCGTCAACCATGGTGATCGCAAGTGATAAAAAGGCAACTGTTCGTTTTGAATTAGCAGATGATCCAGATGTTGTGGAATATGTGGCTCCGGACTACGGAATTAGCGAAGACAATCCCGTCATATTTAAAGACGATGTTGAGCTGACGAATGATAACCGTTTGCCCCGGGGGCAGTTAGACGGAGTAGGTTATATTTTCAGAAATCTTTTTGGTTTAAGAGGTGTACGCATTGTGATGGAAGGCATCTCGCCTATCGCTAAAGCAGGAGGCATGGAGTCTTCAAATACGTTTAACGTTGCTTTGTTAGCCGCTGCTAGCATGCTAACCGGTGCTAATCTTTCTTATGCGGATATTGTCGCATTGGCAGTCAAATTGGAAACCGACGAATTCGGCGGTCTTACCGGTGGGCAAGGACATTGGTCTACCATATTAGGCCGTGCTCAGCGTTTGATCTGGATGTCTGGCGTGAAAAATACTGATGGCCAACTTTTAAACAACTACGGTGTCGTTGCTGAAGAAGTCCTTTCTGATGACCAGATTGAGGCGATTGAACAGCATACGATGTTGGTTCAAGCTGGTAAGGAGTATGTAAATGGTAAAGCTGTTTTGGGGCGAGCGGCTGCCTTAACAAATAACATGTGGACAGACTTGCTTCGTCTTGATCCGGAAGGTCAAAGACTTCATAAAGAAAAGGTTGCTTTGGCTGTGCAGTATACTAAAGCCATGGCGGCTGGTGATTTCCAGACAGTTTTTGAAGCATTGAATCGTTATGTGGATATTCGAGATGCCATTGCAAAACGCTGGATTAACCTGATGATGGATGCTAAAGCGGGACAGGATGTTTCAGCGACTCCTTATGCCCAAGAATTTATGCGTAAAGTATTTGAACCGAAGGATGAAGAAGAAACTAAAGATTATGAAGTTATCCGCAATCTTTATTTAGAACATGAGAAGGCAGGGACGCTAGACCAATTAAGGAATATTAGTCTATATTCATTGGACCCGATCGCTTCGCTTATTAAAAAAGCCCGCGAGGCACAAATTGCCATCTTTCCATTGGGAGCGGGTGGTCCAGGAACTAACATGATGGCAGTTTCTCCTTTAGGTTTGGAACATATGCGTAGCTTTTTTGAGTCCGCGAATATCCCTGAGATTACCGATGAAACGGCCGGAAGAATTGTCAATGGGACGGGTTTGTTAAAAGGATATATCCCATTTAAAGTTGGTCGCGAAGGGATTCAGCTTAATGGTTTCGATCAACTTGATGATGTTGTGAGCCCGGCGCTTCCTGATAAAAGAATGGTTGAGACTAATGAAGTTAATTTGACGGACGACTTTTCTCAGAAGGTGTCCGCGACGGGTTTGTCTGAGAAAACAACTCCCGGCGGTATTGATTTTAATAAGAAAAATCTTGAAATGGAGGTTTCTCAAGAGGGCTCTCCTATAGAAATGAAATTTGACCCATCGATGATTGCAGATTTTGAAAAAGGAAATTTTACTGGAGTTGTTCCGGTCATTTTAAATATTACTCCAATTCAAAGTTTGTTGCCAATCCTGGGGCTTGTAGGAGATGAGCGCTCACCAGCTAAAGAACCAGAGCCGTCGGTAGGAAGTTAAAAAAGGATTGAAAGAAATTTCAAGGGGGCCCCGCACCAAATGGTGCGGGGCCCCCTTGGGTTTGAGTATCGATTAAGTCGGTGCTTTTCTGTCCGGCCTCAAACGAAGACAACAATATTCTCGTTTCTTGACGAGAGATGATTAAGATGATATGTTCTTTTTGAGGAATTAATAATAGAATGGATGAACTTCGTTATCAAAGTCTTCAAGAGAAACAATCCTTGGATTGGGAGCACGCCTGCGCAAGCTGCGGCGCCTGTTGCGGGCTTGCGGAAAATGACCCTTGCGAAGAATTAGTTTGTTTGCCTTCCGGAAAATATGTTTGCCGGATTTATGAGAACCGGTTTGGGCTTCATAAAACGATTAACGGCAGAGTTTTTAAATGTGTTCCTTTGCGTAAAATTATTCACGGTTTTTGGCCGGGAGATGAGCAATGTTCGTATAAGAGAATATTGAAAGGGAAAGAAGTCGCTTAAAGCGGAAAACGGGTGTTTATTAAGGAAGGAGGGCGCAAGATGATCAAAAATAAAAAAGATTTTATGGTCGGGTTGCTATTCCTTGTTATTGGCGTTCTGTGGGGGAGCGCTATTTATTTCCGTATTGCCACGGTTTTGCCCGATGAATCGTTTTTTCCATCGAGTTTTATAACAACCCAGGCAAGTCTATCGCCATGCTCTTCTCCGGCACAAATCCCTTTTCCCCATTCGGATTTAATGAGTTTTTTAGGTGTTTTAGAAGTTTTTTGTTTTCTATTTTATATATGGGCGGGACTGTCTTTCTTAAGAGGATACCGGTCGCGATTATTAACGGCACGAATAGCCCTTTATTTGGATATTATTTTTAAAGCAGGGATCATCAACTTTTTGTTTTTGATTTCTTGCCTTTATCAGTTTCCGTTAGGCGCAAAAAACATTTTTGCCCGATTTTACGTGTTCAATCTTGATTTTTGGGGGTTTGCTTCAGGTTTTTTTAGCGGCGGGATTTTTTTAACAACCGTCGGAGGGATTTATTTGATGACCTGCATTGCCTATTTTGTTTTTTGGTTTCAGGTTCTTAACAGGATGCGAGAGCGGATATAAGGACTCGCCCGCCATCGTTGTTTTGATGGCAAGGTCGTTTAACGCTTATGATAAAAAGATCTTCAGGTTTTCCGTCTTCCCTTTTGGCTGTTTGTCTCAATGTCGAAAAGCATGTTTCCAAAAAAGAAGTTCTCAGCGCTTTCCTTAAAAAAGACTGGGGAATTTTGGGGGACGCTCACGCCGGAAGTCGTCGACGCCAGGTTAGCTTATTGCTGAAGGAATCAGTTGATAAAATTCGATTAAAGAAAATAACCGTGCGGCCAGGAATTTTTGGGGAAAATTTTTTGATCGACGGACTTTCCTTGTCGGACATGAGACCTCGAACACGCCTTCGCTTAGGGAAAAGGGTTATCATTGAAATCACGCACAGGGGCAAAAAATGTCACAAGCCCTGTTCGATTTATGACCGGGCCGGATTTTGCATTATGCCCCAAGAAGGGATTTTTGCCAATGTGCTTCAGTCCGGGTGGGTGAAAAAAGGAGATAGGCTAACCATCCTTTCTGAATCAAAGGGAAAATTTTTTCATAAAAAAGTATAACCTTTATGCGAAAATCTAATTTTAACATTCGATTTGACCGCAATGAATTTGCCGGGAGTTTTGGGGACATCGGCACCGATTTTCCGCTGATCGTCGGAATTATTTTAGCGGCCGGATTAGATCCGACGAGTGCATTGGTCATGTTTGGGGTTTTGCAGATTTTGACTGGACTTGTCTATGGTTTGCCCATGCCCGTCCAGCCACTCAAAGCCATGGCCGTGATTGTTATTTCACAAAAGTTGAGTGGCAACATTCTTTTTGGCGGCGGCTTGATGATTGGGTTGATGATGTTAGTTTTCAGTTTGACCGGGCTTTTGAATTGGGTTGCGCGCGTCGTGCCCAAATGTGTTATTCGGGGAATTCAGTTCGGATTAGGCGCGCAGCTGGCCATCTTAGCACTCAAAGAGTATGTTCAAGTGGACGGAGTTTCGGGTTATATTCTCGCGGTTATCTGTTTTTTATTTGTTGTCTTATTGCTAGGGAACCGAAAGGTGCCGGCATCCTTACTGATTATCGGTTTAGGTTTGCTTTATGCGTTTGTTTTTAAATTGAGTTTAGGGACCATGAAAAGCGGTTTTGGCTGGAGTTTGCCACAAGTTCATGTCCCGACCGTAGATGATGTTTGGGCCGGGTTTTTTTTATTGGCTTTGCCTCAGATTGCCTTGTCGATCGGGAATTCTGTTTTAGCGACACAACAAGTTGCTGATGATTTTTTTAAAAAGAAGATAACGGTTCGAAAAATCGGGATCACCTATTCATTGATGAATTTGATCGCTCCGTTTTTAAGCGGGATTCCGGTTTGTCACGGCGCCGGAGGCATGGCCGGGCATTATACTTTTGGCGCCAGGACTGGAGGCGCTGTTATTATTTACGGTTCACTTTATCTGATTTTGGGATTATTTTTTGGTGCGGGATTTAAAGACATCATTCAGATTTTTCCCAAACCCATGCTGGGGATTTTGCTTTTTTTTGAAGGGATCGCTTTGATGCGGCTCATGAAGGACACGGCAGATGATCCAAAGCGTTTTATGATTGTGCTTTTGGTTGGCCTTGCCGCCATAGGCCTGCCTAACGGATATTTGGTGGGGCTTGTGGCTGGAACGTTATTGGCCTATGCAGTCGAGAAGAAATTTGTTCGCTTAGGCGAGCAAGGGAAAAATTAGTCGATGGTGTTCGGGCGGCTTTGTGCCAGACCGGGCAAAGCCCCCCCGGGACAAATTTTCGTGTGACAATTTTAACCAGTGTGTTTTTATTATACAAATAGTAATAAGA
>CAZAPN010000080.1:0-1052 GCA_964487145.1 uncultured Planctomycetales bacterium
TTCCCCGGCCAAATGGCGGTCATATTTTGAATGATCAAAAGTTTCGATGGGGGAAATGCCTGATTTTCCGGCGAGAAGATTTTTCCAGAAGTCTTTGATCCCAAGGCCCAGAGAGGAGATAATCCCTAATCCGGTAACGACAACGCGAATATCATGGGTTGAATCAACCATGCAGAGTCCTTTCCGGATGGAGTTTTAAAACGGCAAAAATCTGAATATCCGCCACGTGGGTCGATTCAACTTCAAGCCGTGTGTTAAAAAATCCTTTATCACTCATTAATTTATTGATGGACGACAATATTTTGACTTCGGTCCCGATGTGGACAGAAGTGAAAAATTCGGCTTTGATTTTGCCAATGAGAGGAATAAAATCTCCGGAAAAAAAACCTGGAGAGAAAACAGGGCCAGTCCCCGGTTCGGGGACTGGCCCTGTTTTCTCTTGAAATCTTTTATAGAGATACGTTAAAACAATGGCCGCCTGAGAGGCCGCTTCCATAAGAAGAACTTCCGGAACGATGTCGTTTCCGGCCGATTGAAAAAACCATTCATCGGCCGTAAACTTTTTTGTCGCGACCAACCCTTCCTCATGACATTCGGTCACCCGATCAATCATAAGGAACGGATATTGCTGAGGCAGAATATTCCGTATCTCGTCGATGTTCAGCATGAAATCTTGGTTTCTGTTGATAAAGGATAATTCGCAGCGCAAGCAATAAACCTAAAACTTAAAACTCAAATGACAGGATGTCATCTGTCTTCATGCATTTTTATAACAACAGGGCAATTTGCCAAATTATTCGCGATCGATACGGAATATCTCGTTTTGTAGAAGTGATACTAGTATCAAATATTAATATATTGTATTATGATTCGACGATAAATGCAAGGCGATGGATAATATTTTTAATCGTTGTTTAAGCGAACAATTGATCGAACTGGGAATTAAAATTAATAGTCTAGGGGTTAAGGTCAGGACGCCAGTATCGTAAGGAGGTTAAGGTTAGGTTTAAACTCTTACCCCTAACCCTTAAACGATACCGGCCTCTTAACCT
>CAZAPN010000080.1:1152-7286 GCA_964487145.1 uncultured Planctomycetales bacterium
TAACCTGATAGACTTAATTTGATTTAATTTCTTAAAAATGCATGGTTTAGAGGTTATGGTTAAGAAGTCAGTTTAGTGAGAAGGTTAGGGTTATGTTTAAATACTTAACCTTGACCCTAAACGATACCGGCCTCTTAACCTTAACCTGATAGACTTAATTTGATTTAATTTCTTAAAAATGCATGGTTTAGAGGTTCTGGCTAAGAAGCCTGTTTAGTGAGAAGGTTAGGGTTATGTTTAAATACTTAACCTTGCCCCCTAAACGATACCGGCCTCTTAACCTTAACCTATACACCTATTTCGATTTCTTATGAAGGTTATTAAAACGGTAGGCTCTCAATATCCTGCGGTTTTTCGATGTTATAAACGTTTAACTCGGGGTTGATTTTTCGCAACAAGCCTTTCAGCACCTTTCCAGGGCCGATTTCAACAAAATCTTTGATGCCCTGAGAGCTCATATACAAAATCGAATCAACCCACTGAACTGATGACGTGATTTGAAGGGCAAGGTTGGCTCGAATGTCTTCGGGATCCTGTTCTGGGCTCGCTGAGACATTGGTAATGACCGGAAAATTTGTTTTCTGAATTTTGACCAAAGCCAATTCATTTTTAAATTGATCGGCGGCCGGTTTCATTAAGGATGAGTGAAAAGCCCCGCTCACCTCCAGGGGAATAACACTTTTAGCACCCTTTTCTTTCGCCATTTCACAGGCAGCCAAAACTTTTTCAGCGTGGCCGGTAATGACAATCTGCTCTAAAGAATTGATATTGGCGATTTCCGCACCGGTCTTTTGACAGATCTCGGCCAACATCCCCCGATCCAGTCCGATGACAGCGGCCATTTTCCCTGACGAAATCTTGGTTGCCTCTTCCATGAAAAGCGCGCGTTTTCGGATCAATTGAATGGCATCCGACAACAAAAAAGCCTTAGCCGAAGCTAAGGCCGAATATTCCCCTAAACTTAACCCCGCGGCAAAACGCGGCGAAACATTTGTAAATTTGGGATGGGCTTCAAAGGCCGCTAAAGCCGCTAAACTCATAGTGACGATCGCCGGCTGGCAAAACGCTGTCGAGGTCAGTTTCTCGACAGGTCCTTCAAAAATAATATTTTTAAAATTATTCCCGATGATGCTTTCCGCGGTATCAAAAACTTTTCTCGCTTCCGCCGAGGCCTCATAAAACTCTTTGCCCATTCCGACTTTTTGTGCTCCCTGACCGGGGAAGATGAGAGCGATATTTGTCATAAAAATCCTAAATTAAAGCATATGAGTCTATTTATAAAAATTGGGTTAAGTGTAAAGGTTAAGGTTGGGATGCCAGTATGGTTTAAAGGTTAAGGTTAAGTAAAAAACTTTTTTAAAAATATTTTTCCCTTAACCCTAACCTGCAGACGATACTGGCCTCATAACCTTAACCCAACCTACTTAACCTCAATATCTGTATTACCTAACCGCTTCCCTCAATTGCGACATAATATTATGATCGATTTCACGCTTGGCGGCCTTCAAGGCATTCTTGACCGCTTTAGGGCTTGAACGCCCATGGCTAATCATGACCAGGCCATTGACGCCCAACAGAGGAGCGCTGCCGTATTCCGAATAGTCCGCAAACTTCTTAATATGATTCAGGCGGGATTTCATCAACATAGCCCCTAACATGGCCAAAGGACTCTTTTTGACTTCCCTCTTAATCAGGGTTGCCGCGGACTCCATTACACTTTCCGCGACTTTAATCACGACATTTCCCACAAAACCGTCACAGACAATGCAATCACTTTTTCCTGAAAAAACCTCATTGGCTTCAATGTTGCCGATGAAATTTTTTAAACGTTCCGAAAAAAGTTTGTAGGCTTCCTTGGCGAAATCCGTTCCCTTGCCCTCTTCGCTTCCGATATTCAAAAGTCCTATCTTCGGATTTTCAATTCCTAACGCTTCCTTGGCATAAATATCCGCCATGAGAGCGGAATGCAAAAGATGTTCAGGTTTAGGGTCGGTGTTCGCCCCGACATCGATTAAAAAGGCTAATCGATTGAGTGTCGGAATAACCAATCCAATCGCGGGCCTTTCCACCCCCGGAAGCATCCCCAAACAAAAACTCGCCGCGCAAACAACAGCTCCCGTGTTTCCGGCACTTAAAAATGCATCATAGTTTTTTTCCTTGAGGATATTCATCCCAACGGTAATCGAAGAATTTCTTTTCCTGCGGATACTGGTGGTCGCCGGTTCATCCATCCCGACAACCTCCGGGGCATGAATGACTTCGACATTTTCCAGAGGGTATTTATATTTCTTCAATTCCGCTTCAACTTGATCTTGAATCCCGACAAAAATAATCTTGAGATCATATTCATTCACAGCTTGAATCGCACCGTCCACAATCGCTTTGGGGGCAAAATCGCCGCCCATTGCGTCCACAATAATTTTCGCCATAAATCTCCTTCGGAAGTTATCGAGTTCACGAGTTGAGCGAGTTTAACGAGTTCTCAAGTTCATCAAATTAGTGAGTTTCAACAACTCGTTAAACTCGTAAACTCGACAACCCGCCAACTCAAAAACTCGTCAACCTGAAAACTCAATTAAGGCTTTTTCTTTTCTTTCTTCGGTTTTTCAATAATCACTGCTTTGCCCTTATAGTATCCGCAATAGGGGCAAATCCGATGAGGCAAGATTTCCTTCTTGCACTGAGAACAAATGCTCAAGCTTGCTAATTTGATTTTCCAATGCGTACGGCGTTTGCGCCCGCGCTGTTTGGAATGTTGTCTTTTTGGTAAAGGCATGTTTTTCTCCTGGTTAATTCTTTTGGGCTACAAGCCACATGCCACAAGTTTCAGGTATATAATTCCTCTTTCGACCTGAAACCTGCAGCTTGAAGCCTGAAGCTATTTCTGGTCTGACTTTTCTTTTTTTACTTTACACTGACATTTCTCTTTATTCAAATTAACTCCGCATTGAACGCACATCCCCTGACAATCTTCCCGGCATAACACCTTCATCGGAAGCCGCATAATGATTTCTTGACGGATATCTTCGCCCAAATTAATCTCATCCGGAAATTCTTCAATGGGGTAATCCAGGTCAAACTCAATCCTCTCTTCACGCGGGACTTTGTCCAGACAACGGGCGCAACTGGCAATGAATTTCATCCGGACGTTGACAGAGGCAATGACCGTATGTCCTACCTTGTGGACCCTCGCTTGAACATCGAGAGGTTCCGGCCATTCAAAACCGCAATCTTCAAGGCCGATGTCTTCGCGCGCCAAACCTTGAGATATACTCAGACCATCCGACGGAATCTTCGGGACACTGATTAACATTTCTGAAGTCGGGTCTTAATTTTTTTCTCAATAAAAGGCGGAACAAAGGACGACAAATCCGCCCCTAAGGCCGCGGCTTCTTTTAATAGAGTCGAAGATAAAAAGGAATAACCTTCCGACGGCATCATGAAAACGGTTTCGATATCTTCGGCGAAACGGCGGTTGGTCAAGGCCATCTGAAATTCATACTCGAAATCCGAAATCATCCGTAATCCCCGAATTAAAACCTTGACCTTCTTTTCACGGGCAAAATTGACGACCAACCCTTTAAAGGTCTCAACACTCACATTCTTTAAATTCTTCGCTTCGCTCTTTAAAATCTCTTGCATCATCTCAAGACGTTCATCAAGAGTAAAAAGCGTATTTTTGTGAGTCCGGGCTGCGACCGCCACAATCACATGGTCGAACATCCGTGAACCTCTTTTAATGAGATCCAAATGTCCATAGGTGACGGGATCAAAACTTCCGGGGTAGATGGCGATTTGGGACATAAATTTTTAGGATAAAAATAAAGTTTATCGGTTAGGGTTAAGAAGCCAGTATCGTTTAGGGGTTATGGTTAAGGGTTTTCTGAACTAACCCTAACCTTAAAACAATACTGGCCTCTTAACCTTAACCCAAAAACCTAACCCAGTTTTATTGCTATTATTTATTACTATCAGAATCTACTTCTCTTTTATAAATGGTCAACTCCGAGTTGCCGTAAGATCTTTGGCGGACAAGAAAAAACCCGGCTTCAGGCTCGGGTAATATATCTCGCTTGTCGTGTTGGACAATAATAAAAGAAGTGGGTGTTAATATATCACGCTCATATAGGGTTTTCAAGGTTTTTTTTCCCAGTTCAGCATAATACGGCGGGTCCAAAAAGATGATGTCAAACATTTTTTTCCGACGGTAAAACTGTTCAATCATCCGAAAAACATCCATGGCAATCACTTGAAAAGGACAGACAACCGTCTCGTTTTCAAGGAGTTTCAAAGCAGTCAAATTATCCTCAATCAACTGGGCGCATCGGCTGTCATTTTCAACAAAAATCACGGAAGAGGCATTGCAGGAGATGGCCTCTAAACCAATCGACCCGCTGCCGGCATAGAGATCCAGGAACGAATATCCGCTTAAATCCTGTCCAAAGATATCGAAAATGGCCTTCCGTAACCGGTCCTGGGTCGGCCGGATATCTTTGGGCATATAGAAATTACGGCCTTTCAGTTTTCCACTTAAAATCTTCATGAATGAGTTCCTAACTTATGGAGTGCAGCGAACATAAGTTAGCTGCACGAATTCATCCCAAAGCTTAAACTTTTAAAATTTTCTGGCCGAGGGATTAAGTTTTAACCTGATCTTATGAAAGATAGATACGTTGGATACCTTTTCTCAATGAAACTTTTAATCACCCGATTAGTTCCATTATCTAATCGCGGGTCCCCCTGTGTCAAGGCAATCGCTTCTTTTCTTGCCGTTTCCAAAATATCCAGTTGTGTCGCAGGGTTGGCAATTTTCAATTCGTTCAGGCCATGTTGATGGCGGCCAAAAAATTCACCCGGACCGCGAATCATCAAATCCTGCTGGGCAATTTCAAAACCATCCGTGGTTGACAAAATCGCTTTGATCCGCATTTGCGCGTCTTCCGTCGTCGGATTGGCAATCAAGAGGCATGTCGCGTCAGATTTTCCTCGCCCAATCCGTCCCCGAAGCTGATGAAGTTGGGACAAGCCAAAACGTTCGGCATGTTCAATCACCATAACATTGGCGTTGGGAACATCTAAACCCACTTCAAGGACCGTTGTGGCAATCAAGATATCAATTTCTTTATTTTTAAATTTTGCCATTGTCTCTTCGGCTTCTTTTGTTTTCATCTGACCGTGGACAAGTCCTAAACGGAAATCCTTAAATTCATTTTCCTGAAAATGTTTGTACATGGCCTCAGCCGCCTTCAAATCCAACGTCATGGATTCTTCAACCAACGGATAAACAATATAGGCCTGCTGCCCTTCTTTGACCAACCGGCTTACTAAAGAATACGCCTCTTTCTCTTGGCCTGGCAAAAAATGCAAAGTTGAGATTTCGCCGCGTCCAGGAGGCATCTCATCAATTGTCGAAATATCCAAATCGCCATAAAGGGTCAGGCATAACGTGCGCGGAATCGGGGTTGCCGTCATGATGAGAACATCAGGATTTATTCCTTTGCCGGACAACAGGGCTCTTTGTCGCACCCCGAATTTATGTTGTTCATCCACAACAGCAAAACTCAAACTTTTAAATTCAACATTCTCCTCAATCAAGGCGTGGGTCCCCACAACCAAGTCGATTTGCCCATTTTGGATCTCACTCAAAAGGGCCTCCTTGTCTTTTTTCTTTGTCGTGCTCAACATTAAAGCCACGTGAATATTTCCCCATTTTCCGGTTTTTAAAAATTGCTCAACGGTCTCAAAATGTTGTCGTGCCAGGATTTCCGTCGGGGCCATAAGCGCCGCTTGATGACCGTTACGAATCGCGGCCAAGCACCCAAAAAAGGCAACAATGGTTTTTCCTGAGCCGACATCGCCCTGCAAGAGACGATGCATGGGGGATTTTGACTGCATGTCCCGTCGAATTTCTTCGATAACCCGTTTCTGGGCGTTGGTTAGAACAAACGAGAATGAATCGACGAATTCTTTTACAAAAGAATCATCAATCGCGTGAGCCATTCCTTCTTTCTGTGTGATACTCAAGCGCCTTAAAATCAAAGAAACCTGGAACAGAAAGAATTCTTCAAAGGCAACCCGTTTATAGGCTTCTTTCTGGGCTTCCAAACTCTCCGGGAAGTGAAGATTATTCAAGC
>CAZAPN010000081.1:0-7257 GCA_964487145.1 uncultured Planctomycetales bacterium
TTTTGCTATCGACAGCGAACCTGTTAACCCCGGGGATTCAATACCGATGAGATTAATGAATCCGGGAAATCCATTTTCTCGTTCCTCTTTGATGACAAAATCTTTAACCGGTTCCCCGGGGCCTTGGAGTTTCGGGCGCATCCCAGCCGTATCAGGCCCCAAGTCATCTAATTCCATAAACGGTAAAAATCGCTTAACGCTTTCGTAAAATAATTTGGCTTTGGCGGGATTAACGTCATAACGAATCTCGTTGACATATTCCGTATCTGGACCAAATCGCATACTGCCACCTAAATCCAAGGTTGCATGAATTCCTAGTCCGGTATGATTTTGAGTGGGAACAGGATAAACAAGACGGCTAATAAGTCTCGCTTTGCTTTGATTCGCGCGAAAATAATCACCCTTACAAAATTTTAGACGATATTCCCCTTTGCTTAGCCCGACCATCGCGGCGATTTTATCAGAAGCCAATCCCGCGGAATTAATCACAACCCGACTAAAAAACTTAATATCCTCCCCTTCGTTTCTTACAGTGATCTCATATCCATCAGTTTTCTTATCAATACCTATGACTTCGGAATTGTACGCAATCATCCCTCCCTGACTTTCGAACTGGGCAGCCAAACTTTTCATAAAACTGTGGGTGTCCAAAATTCCTGTGGAAGGAGAAAAAATTCCAGCTTCGGCTCTGACGTGAGGCTCTAACTTTCGCACGTCATCTTTCGAAAGGAACTTAAGGTCAGAAATCCCATTACCCAAACCGTGTTGAAAAAGGGCTTCTAACTCTTTCAACTCCTTTTCATCAACGGCAACAATAATTTTGCTAATCTTTTTATGGGGGACGTTATGTTTCTCACAGTATTCGTAAAGAAGAGGCCGACCTTCAACACAAGTTTTATGCTTAAAGGAATTCTGGGGATAATACATGCCCCCGTGAATCACTTCGCTATTGCGGGAGCTTGTTTCTTTACCAAAAGACTCGTGGCGTTCCAGGATAAAAATATCTTTATGCTTTTGCGAAAGCTCGAATCCGACGGCTAGCCCCACTACCCCAGCGCCAATGATAACAACATCGGTTTTTTCCATTTAGAAATCTTTTTTATTTTTCTAATTTCTTTATCCAATCATCATAAACGAAAGATGAAACACTTAAACCTAAAATAAGTCCTGGCCATACCAGAAGATTTACAAGTTTTTGTCTAAACATTTCCAAGGTCATACTCAACTTGAAGTGGTAGAAGAAAAAGTCAATAAGGGAAAAGAAGGTTATAAAAAAGAACAAAACAAAAATAACCCCCAAGAAAAGACTGATGATAATTTTATATAACCTTCTATCCCGTAGCCTCTCTACTCTCGTCTGACAGTAGTAACGAGGATCAGAATACAGATGTAACATTAATCTAGAGTTGTATCGTTCAAAAACAACTCCGAATAAAAAATAAATAATGAATCCTAGGATACCTGGATAGAACAAATAGGCGGTGATAAAAGGAGGTAAGTCTGGGAATCTCGACAAAACAGAAAGTCCAAAAAACAAGGCTATCAAAACTTGAATCATTCCGGTTGCAAAAATAATTTTATAGACTCTCATTAAAAAGCCTTTTTTCATAAATCGATTCAAATCTGCAGATCGGCGCACGGAATTAATCTCATCCAAGCAATCAGAACACGCATACAAACTATTTGTTGTGTCTTTATTACATTTAAGACATTTTTTTGCACTCATGGCATTCATCCCCTATCTATTATAAAGCAATAGTTTCCACCGTTTTGATACCAATAATGAGGATATCAATTTTTTTCATAAGAAGTATTATACATGAAAGTCTAAAAGATGAGATAGCCAGATGAAAAAATCTCTGGGGGAGAATTTTTCTTAATCAAAACGCTTTAAGCCGCACGACATGGCGACCGTTTTCGCTTCCAAATAATCATTTAGCGTCAGAGCTCGATTTAATGGTGGATACAAATAGGCTTCGCCGGCGGGGCGATATTGGGCCATGATATTGACATAGGTTTCTTTAGAGATTTCCTTTGCAATAAATTGCATGATGGTTTGGGTCCCGGCCAATCCATCGGGCAGGACAAGATGCCTGACAAGTACCCCTTGAACAGCCACCCCATCCTGGAGAATTAAATCGCCGACTTGGTCATGCATCATTTTTAAAATTCTTTTAAAATTTTTAAAGTAATCCTCTGCCTGGGCATATTCTTGACTTATTTGTGACGATGCAAATTTAACATCCGGCATATAAATATCCACAATCCCATCGAGTATTTCTAAAACTTCTTCTGACTCATAACCGCCGCAGTTATAGACCAAGGGTAATCTCAACCCGGCTTCGATGGCCAACTTCAGAGATTCTAAAATCTGCGGGACATAGTGGGTAGGGGTGACTAAATTAATGTTATGGCATCCTCGCGTTTGTAAATCGAGCATAAATTGTGCCAAATCCGAAGAGGACATATCCACTCCTTCTCCCCCATGGCTGATCTCATAGTTCTGGCAAAAAACACATTTAAGATTACAATGCGCAAAAAAGATGGTTCCCGACCCAAATTTTCCCACAAGACAGGATTCCTCACCAAAATGGCAAAAATGAGCAGAAATCCTAACAGCCGCACCAGCAGAGCAAAATCCTTTCTCTCCCTTCAAGCGATTGACATGACATTGGCGAGGGCATAAGTGGCAGTCTGACAAAAAATCATTAAGCTGATGAATCTTCTTGTCAAAAAGTCCATCCTGATAAGTCTTTAAATAACGAGGTTCCATAACAGAATCCCTCAAGAACGAAATTCACTCATTTCTGTTAATGCTTTGCGTTTTTTCTCTGAAGAGTTATTTTCGGCCGGGTACCCAACGCTAATCACAACATCAATCTTTTTATACCAAGGGATATTCAGGACTTTTTTGACTTCCTTCTCATTGAACCAGCCGATCCAGCATGTTCCTAAACCTTCTTCTGCTGCCTGTAAGATGAAGTGTTCACAAGCAATCCCGATATCAAGCAGCCGGTATTCAGTTCCACGCAATTCCCCGCCAATTCGTGCGAATATTTTCGAACGATCACGGACGACAACCAGAATAGCTCCCGCTTCTTTAGCAAAAGCATTCATCTGGTAAAGGCCGGAAAAGGCCTTTTGGGATAACTCCGCTTTCAACTGAGGGGAATCAACCACGATGAAATACCATGGCTGCGAATTACAGGCGGATGGGGCTAATCGAGCGGCCTCTAAACAACGCTCTAGACTTTCGCGGGGACTAGGTTGATTGATGTACTGTCGACAACTGTACCTCTGTTGTACGAGATTGAGAAAGGACATAACCTCCCTTATATCACGTAAGTGTGTGGGGTTGTCACTGTTTTTTTCCGGGGGGGGCCCCGCATTGGGGGGGGCCCCCACAAATATTTATTTACAGACACACAATACGTTTTATCACAATCGTCGCATAACTTCCCCTCCCGAGAAAAAACTTTAAATTCAGCCTTTTCTTGAAGGGATTTAGTTCATCATCAGCCACTTCACAACTCAAATCTTTAGGGAAAATGATGGCGGGTCTCTCGAAAGATTCAAAATGGGCCTGTCGAACCTTCATGCGATTAAACATCTTAGGGTTGATGCCCTCTGTGGCTAATACGTCCTGATAGATTTGATCCGTAATCTCGTCTGGCATTCTTGTTTTTGCAGCCGCCGTTGGAATAATCAGTGTCGAAAAATATTTCAAATCTTTGGGCAACAATTCAGAATAAAAGAGATAATCACCCGCGATCCCTGCGAAAGATTTGATGCTTGTGGAGATACGCGTTCTGACAAGGCGCCGTAAAACCTCATTCCAAAGATGCGACTGGTACGCGCTTAAAAAAAGAGACATTTTGTCGCGAGGAATTTTTTTAAGTAAATCCAAAAAACCGTGGGGATGTTTGATCATGAAATCAAAAACTTCCCGATCTAAACTCGTGAACGCCGCTTCACGGCAGGCCTTCCAATCTTTCCAATGCTCAAAAATATATTTTTTCCTTCGTTTCTCTTCGCTTTTATCTTCCGGATGAATCGCGGTCAGATAAATTTTTAAAGCCCCACTGTCATGCCCCTTAAGGATCTTTTCTGCGATAAAACCCTGCATCTTATCAAAACTGCCAAAACGCTGATCATCAAAATAATTAGATAAACCAAAGGTCTTCACTAATTCGATTTGATTAAGAGCGTTTTGAACCTGTTGATTCTCCAATTTTCGGACAACAATCGCAAAACGATTTCCTTCGATACAATCGGGCCCCATCGGCCTGTCCATGAATCCGCATAAGCGCAAATCATAATCTTCATCATGGATCTCTTTAATCTTGAAATCTTTGATCGTAATATATTGCCGGGTCAAGGCGTGACGGTCTTTGCGACCGCCATAGGAAAAATTCCGGATCGGTAAACGGTATTGCTTAGATAACTGCGCCAGAACATCCGTCGTATTCCAACCTCGTTTTTCTAAAAAATAAACACTATACGGGCCGTGCTTTTTGAGGGGAAGACGAGCTACTTCTTCAACAACGAAATCTTCGGGTTGAGTTTTGACTTTGATTTTCATTTTGGATGTATTATAGCATAGATAAAATTGAGTTAGTTCTGTCACAATAAAAAAGGGCCTTTTTTCAAAGACCCTTTTCCTGCAAGACAAGGCTTCCAAAAATCAACGTCCGGCCATCATGGCTTCCACATCCTGGTCAACGTTGTCAATTAACTTAATTTGAAAATTCTCGACCAGAACTTTGGCGACATTGGGAGACAGAAACGCCGGCAAGGTGGGGCCCAAACGAATTCCTTTAATCCCCAGATAAAGCAATGCCAATAAAACCGTTACCGCCTTTTGCTCATACCAAGCGATATCAAACGATAACGGCAAGTCGTTGATATCTTTCAAACCAAAAACTTCCTTGAGCTTTAAGGCAATGACCGCCAAAGAATAACAATCATTGCATTGACCCGCATCAAGGACCCTCGGAATTCCTCCGATATCGCCAAGGGCAAGTTTGTTATACCGAAACTTAGCACACCCTGCTGTCAAAATGATCGTGTCCTTCGGCAACGCCTGTGCGACTTGAGTAAAATAGTCTCGGTCCTTAAATCGTCCGTCACAGCCTCCCATGACAACGAATCTTTTGATGGCCCCGGACTTCACCGCGGCCACAACCTTATCCGCTAAAGACAAAACCTGATGATGCGCAAATCCGCCGATGATCTCTCCTGTTTCAATCGATTTGGGCGCAGGGCATTTTTTGGCTAAAGCGATGATCTCAGAAAAATCTTTTGGTCGGCCGTTTTGTCCTTCGGGGATATGTTTCACTCCCGGGAAGCCAACCGTCCCTGTTGTAAAAATTCTATTTTTATAAGAATCTTTAACAGGGATGAGACAATTTGTCGTCATCAAAATCGGCCCATGAAACGATTCAAACTCCTTGTCCTGATTCCACCAGGAACTCCCATAATTTCCAACAAGGTGCTTATATTTTTTAAATGCGGGATAATAATTGGCTGGCAACATTTCTCCGTGGGTATAAACATCGACCCCCGTGCCTTCGGTCTGTTTTAAAAGTTGTTCCATGTCTTTCAAATCGTGACCGGAAATAAGGATTCCGGGGTGATTACCCACTCCGATATTCACCTTCGTTATTTCCGGGTTGCCGTAAGTCGAAGTGTTGGCTTGATCTAACAAGGCCATGGTTTTGACGGCAAATTCACCACATTTCATGACCATTTCGATCATCTCGGGCACGGTCAAATCTATGGTTGTCGACACAAGGCTTTCCGAAATAAAATCATAAATCTTCTGGTCATGATAACCTAAAACATAGGCGTGATGCGCATAGGCACAAAGACCTTTGAGACCAATCGTGAGAAGTTCTCTCAGGGAACGAACGTCAGGATTTTCTGTTTTTAAAATACCAATCTCAAAAGATTTTTTTTCTAAATCTTCCTCAGATTGGGCAAGCCATGTTGCCGCCTCATGCCAATGATCCGAGATTCCTTTCGAGGATCCGCTCTGAGACGATAAATATTTCGTTTTTAATTCATCGCGAAGCCTAAACCCCTGATGAATCATCGATAGAATTCGGTCATCATCAAAATTGACATTGGTGATAGTGGCAAACAAAGATTCCATCAGAAATGGGCCGACCTTCGGTTCACGAACCCCTTTTTCTTTTAATTTCAAGTCATAAATGGCAATGCCTTTTAGGACAAAAATGAGTAAATCCTGAAGATTGGACGTTGACTCGTTTTTTCCGCAGACACCGATCTTGGTGCATCCGGTGCTTTTTGCGGTCTCTTGACACTGAAAACAAAACATACTCATGACATTCCTCCTTGTTTTATATGATTTCTCCCTGAAGAGAAATTGTGTATTCTTTGACAATGATCCTTTTTTCTGACCGACTTAAGGCCTCTGCGACGATTCCCGTGACACCCCCACAACACGGGACTTCCATGCGCACGATTGTTATGGACTTGATCGCATTGTCTTTAAAAAGTTCTGTCAATTTCTCCACATACTGTTCCAATCCCTGATCAAGTTTGGGGCAAAAAATAATCAATATCTTGTTTTTTAAAAACCGTCGATGAAAACCCGCATAAGTAAAAGGCACACAATCCGCCGCAACAACAAGATCGGCGTTCTGAAAGTACGGGGCATGGGGATTCAATAAATGCAATTGAATCGGCCATTGCCGAAGTTCCGATGGAAAATCCGTGGCTGGTGGAGTTTCTATCATTGGTTTTTCCATACGTCGATCGATCACGCGAGATCCCGGACAACCGCATGGTTCCTTTAAGGGCTCTCCCTTGGGACTCCCTATTTCTATTTGATGTTCTTTTAAGTATTCTAAAGCTTCCAAAAGATATTCATCCTGGTTATGGTCCTGAAGATGTTTTAAATGCGATTCGATGGCGTCTCGTCCTTGCGCCGCAATGGTCACCATGACTTTCTTCTCATCATAGGGCTTGGCTTCGCGTTCCTCGACCGTAATCGCCCCTTGGGGACAATGCCCCAAGCAAGCCCCCAGGCCGTCACAGGTCAGTTCACTAACTAAACGTGCTTTGCCGTTAATGATTTTTAACGCACCCTCAGGGCAATTGGGAATACATAATCCACACCCATTGCATTTGTTTTCATCAATCTTAATAATTTTTCTTTTCATTTCTTTTTCCTGTTTTTCGTTAATAAATTTGCCACTGTCGTACGGGCAAACTCGTAGGCGACGATGTTTT
>CAZAPN010000082.1:0-284 GCA_964487145.1 uncultured Planctomycetales bacterium
GAAACGTTTTTAAAGATTGTCAGTTTGAAATCCGATTTTGTCATTTCCTGTGGATCATCCGTTGCGGGTGTTAATTTCATCCTTTCCAAAGACCATGGGGCCAAGAGTATTTGTATTTTAAAACCAGGGATTTTAAGCTTTCGGCGTTTTGATATGGTTGTCCTGCCTCAACATGATGAGATAACCAATCAAGGCCGCATCACGAATATCGTTATGACCCAGGGCGCCCCGAATATGGTCACAAGGGAATATCTATCCACCCAAGTAGAAGAATTGACCCAAGA
>CAZAPN010000082.1:294-7225 GCA_964487145.1 uncultured Planctomycetales bacterium
CAGATCGCCGCAAGAGGACAATTGAAAATTGGGGTCCTGATCGGCGGTCCGGCGAAACATGATGTTTTAAGCGAGCCTTTGATTAAGATGGTGATTCATCAGGTCCGGGAAGCCGCGGAAAAAATTGATGCCGATATTTTTTTGACGACGTCACGCCGGACCCCGCATGCGATTGAAAGTTTAATCACCCGCGAATTTAAAGGGTGCAAGCGATGTCAAGTGTTGATCATTGCCAACGAGAAGAATTTTCCTTCAGCCGTCGGGGGGATTTTGGGTGCTTCGGATATTGTTGTGGTTTCTGGAGACAGCATCTCCATGGTTTCGGAAGCCGCGACCGCAGGTAAAAATACCATTGTTTTTAACGTGAAAAAGAAAAAGCATTTAGGTGGGCGCAAGGACCGCCATGTCCTTTTTTTAGAAAAGTTAAGTTCGCAAGGATTTGTTTTCTTGGCTCAAGAACGCGAGATTTGCCAGACCATTTGTGAAATGGCCAAAAACAAATTGAAAACGAGGATATTGAATGACCGTTTGGTTCTTTTAGAGGCGGCGAGGCGTTTGATATGAAAGTTCTTCAGATTCTTCCGGAGTTGAATATCGGCGGGGTTGAAACCGGCACCGTTGATTTAGCAAAATATTTGATTGACCACGGTCATGAAGCGATTGTGGTTTCTCACGGCGGAACGCTTGTCCCGGAACTGGAAGCGGTTGGGGCCAAGCATTACACTCTCCCCGTCCATAAGAAATCTTTTTTAAGAAGTTTCAAGCCCATTAGAGAATTAGAGAAGATTCTCATCAAGGAAAAAGTTGATATTGTTCATGCCCGATCCAGGGTCCCAGCATGGATTGCATTTTTTGCCTGTCGGAAGACCAAAACAGCCTTTATTACAACTTGTCATGGCTATTATTCTGATCATTCGTTTAGCCGTGTCATGGGGTGGTCGAAGCTAGTGATCGTTCCCAGCGAAGTTATTGGTCGCCACATGATCGATGATTTTGGGGTTCTCGCGCAGAATATCCGTCGGATTCCCCGTAGCGTTGATTTGGAGAAATTCAATCTGACCCAAATGATTGAGAAATTTCGGATGGGCTATGTGGTTTCTTTTATCGGAAGGATAACCCCCCTCAAAGGCCACGCGTATTTTTTAAAGGCGATGGCGAAAGTCATCCGTTCCATCCCTTACACGAAGATTTGGATTATTGGAGATGCCCCTGCGAGGAAAGAAATTTACCGCGAACAGTTGGAAGTTTTGGTCAAACGACTAGGCTTAGTCCAATATGTGGAATTTCTCGGAAATAGACGCGATATTCCGCAATTGCTGGCCAAGACAAATTTATTGGTTTTGGCGACCATCACCGAAGAGGCGTTTGGTCGGGTTGTCCTCGAAGCCCAAGCGGCCAAAGTCCCGGTTGTTGCCACCCGTGTGGGAGGGGTTGTTGAAATTATCGATGACGGAAGAACAGGCATCCTTGTCCCCCCCAAAGACCCTGAAACGATGGCGAATGCCATCATTCGTGTTTTGAAAGATAAAAATCTTGCGGAAAATATGGCCACCGCGGCTTATGAAAAACTCAAGGCCGAATTTACTTTGGAATATATGGCGAGTCAGACCATCAAGGCCTATGAGGAACTTTTACAGCTCAAAAATATTTTGGTCATTAAGTTGAGCGCGATCGGTGATGTGATTTTGGTCACGGCATCGCTCAAGGCGTTGCGTGAAAAATATCCCGAAGCTAAGATTTATTGTTTGGTCGGGGAAGAATCCCGTACCATTCTGCAACGGTGTCCTTATCTGGACGATATTATTGTCTATGACCCCAAACATAAAGATAAAGGATGGAAGGGGCTTTTCAAATTGTCGCGGCGGTTGCGCAGTTATAATTTTGACAAGGCCATTGATTTTCAGAACAATTGGAAAAGCCATCTGTTGGCGGGGTTGAGTTTTCCTTTAGAAAGTTTCGGCTATGACCGTAAAGGGGGTTTTCTCTTAAGTCACCGGATTAAAGATGACCCTTCGCCCATACCGCCGGTGGAACATCAGTTTCGGATTCTTAAAATGTTAGGGATTGATTTTAAGCCGGATGCCCGTCTAGAGCTTTGGCCGTCCCCCAAGGATGAGAAATATGTTCAAATGCTGCTCGATTCCGAATGGCTGGGTAATAGTCAACATATTATCGGTATCAATATTTCTGCTTCGGAAAAATGGATCACCAAGAATTGGCCGTTAAAGCATGTCGCTCGGTTGTGTGATCTTTTGGCGACGAGGGGGTTGAGGGTCGTGATTACGGGGATGGAGAAAGACCGTGTTCAAGCCCAGGAACTTCTGACGATGACCAAGGCTCGTCCCGCGATCTTTGCCGGAAAAACAGATATCATGCAATTGGCAGCCTTGATTAAACGTTGCAAAGTTTTTATCTCGCCGGATTCCGCTCCGTTGCATGTCGCAGCTGCGATGAAGACGCCTCTGATTGCGCTCTTTGGTCCGACCGATCCCGATCGACATCTTCCTCCGGCCAAATATTGCGAAGTGATTCAAAAAAATATCCCCTGTGTTCCTTGTTACAAAACGTATTGCAAAATTTCTACGCATGCTTGTCTGGCGGACATTACGCCCGAAGAAGTTTTGGAAAGAATAGAAAAATTACTTAAAGTTCATTCATGAATATTCTTATTCTTGCAACACACCTCTACACCGGCGGGATCACGAGTTATATTCTGACCCTTGCTCAAGGTTTGCAAAAAAGGCGGACTCATGTCTTTGTCGCCTCCAGCGGTGGCAATTGTGTAGAGGATTTGCAATCTCTTGGGGCCCAGCATATTTTGTGGAACATCAAAACCAAATCAGAGCTTAGCCCAAAAATCTATTTGTCCCTTCCGAAACTTTGCCGGTTGGTCCGTCAAGAGAAGATTGATTTGATTCATGCCCATACCCGCGTGACCCAGGTTGCGGCGTTCTTTTTAAGTTGTCTTACAGGAGTTCCTTTCTTGTCAACGTGCCACGGATTTTTTAAAAAACGTTTCATTAGAAAAATTTTTCCTTGCTGGGGGAAAACCGTGATCGCGATTAGTGAGCCTGTCAAAAAACATCTTTGGAAAGATTTCGGTGTTTCCCAAAATAAAGTTGTTTTGATTCCCAACGGCATTGACATTTCTCGATTTGAAAAAGTCTCAGATTCGATTCGGACACAGAAAAAAGAAAAACTTCATTTGGGAAACGGATTGACCATCGGAATCATTGCGAGACTTTCAGATGTCAAGGGCCATTCGGTCCTTATTCGTGCCATGGGCCAAGTTGTTCAAGAGATAAAAACAGCTAACCTTCTCATCGTGGGGCAGGGGAAATTGGAATCTGATTTAAAAAAGCTCTCCGAAGATTTAGGCCTTTCTAAAAATATTCATTTTTTTCCTGTCGTGAATAATACGTCAGAGTTTTTAACCCTATTCGATATTTTTGTTATGCCGTCTTTGCAGGAAGGATTGGGACTTTCGATCATGGAAGCTCAAGCCGCCGGAATCCCTGTGATTGCTTCTAACGTTGGAGGAATCCCCAGCTTAATTCGAAATGGCGAAACTGGGATTTTAGTCGAACCCTCGGATGCGGAGGCTTTGGCCCGAGCGATGATTGACCTTCTGAATGATCCGCAAAAAAGAAAAGAGCTTAGCGATCGTGGACACGAATTCATTAAAAACCATTTTTCAGCTGATCAAATGGTTGCACAAACACAGGATCTTTATGAGCGCCTTGTGGCAGCCACGCAGAGTCTGCCTTCAAGATAAAACCCCGGACAAGCGTCTATGAAAAATATTTTAGTTGTTAATGTCAATTGGATCGGGGATGTGATCCTTTCGACTCCTGTTTTTAAGGCGTTAAAGAAGGCTTACCCCGGCGCAAAGGTTTCTTGTCTTGCGGTTCCTCGTGTTAAGGAAATCTTGGAAAGCTGTCCCTATGTTGATGAAATCATCCTTTATGATGAAGAAAAACAGCACGGTACATTTTTAGGAAAGATCCGTTTGATCGTGGAATTAAGAAAGCGCCGTTTTGAAATCGCCTTTCTTCTGCATCGCTCACTGACCCGCGCACTTTTAGTCTTTCTGGCAGGAATCCCTCAGCGTGTCGGCTATGACACGAAGAAAAGGGGGTTTTTATTAACGCATAAAGTGAAGCCTTTACCCGACGGTGTTCATCGGGGCGATCACTATCTGAATGTGATTGAATCGTTCGGAGTTCATGTGGATGATCGCGATTATGCGTTAAGTGTTTCTGCTCAATCGAGAGATGACATGGATCAACGGTTAAGACGAGAGGGGATTACTCCTACAGATGAAGTTATGGCCGTCAATATCGGAGGGAACTGGGATCTCAAACGATGGCCGAAAGAAAATTATATTCAACTCATTGATCGTCTCACGGATGAATTTAAAGTGAAGGTTGTTTTGCCTGGGGCGCAAAAAGATTTAGCCATGGCTCAAGAGATTAACCACAAGGTTAAAAACCCAGTCGTTGTTTTCGCGGGCAAAACGGATATCAAACAGCTTCTTGCTTTAATGAAGCGCGTAAATTTAGTGATTTCAGCAGATAGCGGCCCGATGCATTTGGCCAATAGCGTGGGGGCAACAACGATCGGTCTTTTTGGCCCCACCCGAGCGGAAGTGACCGGACCTCGGGGCCAGGGAAAGACCTTGATTCTCCAAAAAGATATCGGATGCAATCAGCATCCTTGCTATCATTTGGAATGTCCTGATAACCTGTGCATGAAAATGATCACGGTGAATGATGTTATCGAAGCCATTAAAAAAATCCGACGTTAAGAAAATCCTCGTCATTTCGTTAAGCAACATCGGGGATGTCATTTTAACCTTTCCGGTCGTGGATGTATTGAAGGAAGAATTCCCTTCGGCGAGATTGTCCATGGTCGTTGGCCCGAAAGCTTTTCCGCTTGTTAAAATTAACCCTCTTTTTGATAAAGTTTATGTGTTTGACAAACATCAGTCAGGCTTGACAACGGTGCGATGGGTGAAGGCCTTGCGCCGCGAAGGATTCGATCTTGTTGTCGATTTAAGGAATACAGCCATTCCGTTATTGTTATCGCCGAAATATCGGACGCCGATCCGGCGGACAAAGACAGAAAAACAGCACATGAAAAATCGTCATTTGGCCCGGTTGTGCTCTGTGCTTCCGTTTATTGTCGAATCGAAAAAGCGTTTTGCTCTCGTCATCCCAGATCAAGAAAGAAAAACTGTTTTCGATTTACTGAATCCTTTTGTAAGGCCCGAAGAGCCTTTTGTGATTATCGGCCCGGGGGCGGCTAATCATTTGAAGCGATGGGGAATTGAAAATTTTGCCAAACTGAGCGATGCTTTAACGCAGCAATTCGGATGGAAGATTGTTTTTGTCGGTGATACGAATGACCGGGACATTGTTGAAAAGATCACGACCCAGAAAAAATTTCCGGCACTCAATTTAGCGGGGAAGACGACGCTTCTTCAGTTGGCGGCCTTACTTGAGAAAAGTTCCTTGGCCATTGTGAATGATAGCGCGATTATGCATTTGGCCAGTTATTTAAACATCCCGGTTTTGGCGATTTTTGGCCCGACAGATCCTCATAAATACGGGCCTTGGAGTGGACAAAGTTGCGTTGTTCGTAAAAACATTTTCTGTGCGCCATGTCAAAAATCAGGCTGCGCCCATGACCATTCTTGCATGACTGATATTCGTGTCGAGGATTGTTTAGCGGTGATCCACATGGATGGGGCAAACATTGTCTTGAAACCGTCATGAAGAAATTAAGCGAAACTGAATTTAAGAATATCCTTGTCGTCCGGACCGACCGCTTGGGTGATGTCGTTTTGACAACCCCTGCGATTGGGGCCCTACGGAAGGCTTTCCCAAAAGCCAGGATTTCGATGATGGTTTCTCCTTCGACTGTTGATCTCCTCCGAAGGAACCCGTACCTTGATGAGGTGATTGTTTACGATCGATTCAAAGAACACCATGGGTTGAAAGGGTATTGGAAATTTGTTTTTGAGCTTCGTCGAAGAAAATTTGACCTGGCGGTTATTTATCATACAAAGCGAAGGATTAATCTTGTCTGTTTTTTGGCGGGTATTCCAAGGCGTATCGGGTATCGGAATGATAAATTTGGATTTTTGTTAACCCACGGTTTGCCCGACACAAGACCGCTCGGGATTAAACATGAAGTGGAATATTGTCTGGATGTATTAAAACCGCTTGGTGTTTCATCTGATTTGTCGCAAATAGAGCTTTTCCTTGACCCGGAAGCTGAACAGTGGGCTGAAAGGATTTTCTCTCAATATAAGATTTTGTCTTCTGATAGTGTTATCGCGATCCATTCTGGGGCGAGTTGTCGCTCCCGCATCTGGCCTGTCGAGCGATATGCAGAATTAATCAAAAGACTTACGCAGCATTATTTTGCGAAGATCATTATTATTGGAGGGAAGGATTCTTTAGGAGAGCCAACCAAATTAAAGTCGTTAATTTCTGAGTCTGTGATTGATTTTGCAGGACAGACAACCCTCTCCCAATTGATGAGTTTATTAAAGCGATGTCGGCTTCTGGTTTCCAATGATTCCGGGCCGGTTCACGTCGCGGTGGGTTTAGGGACGCCTGTGATTTCCATTTTTGGGAGAAATCAGCCTGGGATTAGTCCAAACCGTTGGCGACCGTTAGGCCCTCGAGATATCTTTTTGAATAAACAGGTGGGATGCGAGGTGTGTTTGGCCCATCGTTGTCAAAAAAATTTTCAGTGCCTTTTGGCGATTTCGGTTGATGAGGTTTTTGAGTCAGCCAAGAGAATATTAGGTCCTTAGGTTCTTCAAAGGGTCAAGTAGGGCCCCACGGACCTTAAGGTCCGTGGGGCCCGGAACAAGGATTTAATTCTTGTAAGTCTTGCAATAACGGATGTTTATATTCCT
>CAZAPN010000083.1:0-7137 GCA_964487145.1 uncultured Planctomycetales bacterium
ATCATCGCCGATGAGTTCATATTCCGGAGAAACCATCTGCATCCGGTCTTTATACATATCGACTTTTCCGAACACCACGACCTTTTGTCCGGCCTTGAAATATTTCGACATGTAATTTTGATTAAACCAGACACAATAAAGGCGGCCTCCCTTATCGCCCATCGAGATTTCAGAAACACTTTTATGGGTATACCAATTCTGGCGGCTATGGACGGACAGGATCTGACCTGTCGCGGTTTGGTATTCACCGATGCGAAGTAAGGCGATCGACGTAATCTGCCGACGGTCCTCATAACGGCGTGGGAATAAATACAACAAATCCTCGACGGTCTCAACGCCAAGGTTCGTAAAAAGTTTCTTCCGCGCCGGGCCGACGCCTTTCAGGTATTGGATAGAAATGTTATTAAGTTCTTGAGATAAAGGCATATTTCAGTTTACGAGTTCAACGAGTTCACCAGTTAGCGAGTTCACGAATGATTAAGTTCACGAGTTATCGAGTTCATGGAGTTTAAACAACTCGTTAAACTCGCGAACTCGCCAACTCGTCAACCTATTTGTTTTTTCTTCTCCACGTCTTCAATCAAATACTGCAAAATCTCCAGCTCATCTTTGTCGAACCAAACCATACCACAGCTCCAGCATTTGTCAACTTCGATAGGATACGCGGGAGAATAAAATTTGCGAATCATCCGGTCTCTGACAAATTGACATTTGGGGCACATAAACAAATTTGCCGTTTTCAAATCAATCTGAGGGATCATATATTTTTCTTGCTTCTCCCGGATCAAATTCGCTAAACGAACAACGTGTTCAGAAAAACCAATATCTTGCCGGATAAAGATGCGCATAACATCATTTTCCTGAACCAAAGATCCTTCACAGCTTGCACATTTAAAAATTTGAATTCCCTCATAATTCACTTGAATCAAAGGAACATGACAATGCGGACAGGCAAGTGAACCTTGTGAAGATACCGAAGAGGTTCTAAATAACGTTGTCAACGACACATCCTCAAAAACAGGTTTAATCCCTTCTACGCCTAATCTCTTACTCCAGGTGTCAGGTTTCACCCACCCCAAACCTAAAACCTGTTCAAAATTAAACGGGCCTAACCACTGTCCATTCCTATGCAACAACCATTCCTCCCCTTTGACCTTATTCGCAAGAGGGACTTCTTGTCTAGATTTCTGTGCTTTTTCTAGTAATTCCTTCTCTAAATCTTTAAGATTCAAATGCGCCATGTCGAGCAAAATATTAAGACGACTTTTGATAGGAGGATGTGTAGAGAAAAGATTTGATAAAAAGCCTTGCTGTTCATCCAAACGGGAAAAACGTGGATTAACAATAAAAATCGATTCGAGTTCCTGACTGGCTAAGCCAGCCCCTCTCCATCGAAAGGCAATGGAATATAATGCTTCCGCCAAGCTCAGCGGATCTCGCGTCAAACGAATGGCAACCGCATCGGCCCGATTTTCACGTTCGCGAGAAATAAACATCCTTATCAACTGACTCAGAAAGTTTGTGATCCACAATAGAACATAGACCAAGATAATAATGCCCGGGAATCTGCTCGACGAACGACTTCGATACGAAGATGAATCTGAATTCTTAAATAAAACTTCAAGACCGCGCAACAATCCGGAATATAACTCTGCTAAAGAGGTTGTAACGGTTGCCGCGAGGCAATCGCCACTGGCGATATGCGCGGCTTCATGACCGACAACGGCTTCGATCTGGGCCCGATTTAAGCGCGCCAAAGCGCCTTCGGTAATTCCGATAACGGCCAGGCCACTAAAATCTTCTAGCGCAAAAGCATTCATGGCCGAAACGGGAACGACAACACCTTTCATTTTTCGTCCGCCGGTTGCAATCGAAACTTCATCTAAAATATTTTGAAAGGTTTGATGATAGGTGTCATCCTCGCGAAGAGGTTCCGCCTGGAGGATGCGAAGAATTTTGGGGATTAAATCGGCAGTACTCATCCACCAATGAATAAGAGCGATAAAAAAAGAAACGGCTAGAACCATCAGCGTCTCTTGGGTACTCAAGAAAAAAGATGGCGGATGACAATATCCGGGAATCAAGGCATCATCTAAAAGAACGCAGCTTTGGTCTTTCAGGGTATAAAAAAAATAATTTTTAACGCACAAAACAATTAACCACGTCGAGATAAAATAAAAAACGATCAAGAAACCAAATACGAGCCCGATGGTTTTGGTTTTATTACGTTCGATTTGGGTGAAGGAGTAGGACATGATTTACAAGGATAAAAAATTGGGTGAGAAATAAGTTGTGGGAAATGGGTCGAGTTATGAGTTGTTGGATTGGGGAATATTTTCCCCGCCCCCACAACCCGACTCACAACTCACAACTCATCCTCACAACTTTAAATTACTAAAAATTACTAAATCAGAACTTCACGACCGGCGCTTCTTTCTCTGCCGCGTCTTTGACTTCAAAAAAGTCAAACTTCGTGAATCCAAACGGCCCGGCAAAAATATTGTCCGGGAATGATTCCACGGTTGTGTTGAACCGGGCGACCTCATCATTGTAATATTGCCGCGCAAAAGCAATTTTGTTTTCCGTCGATGTCAACTCTTCCTGCAGACGAAGCATATGCTGATCAGCTTTGAGGTTGGGATAATTTTCAGCCACGGCAAAAAGACTGCGCAAGGTACTGCTTAAAAAATTCTCGGCCTGAAGCTTATCTTTGATATTGCTCGCATCAATCGCTTGCTGACGAGCTTTGGTGACATTTTCTAATGTTGTTTTTTCATGCCCCATATAGCCTTTGGCTGTTTCCACCAAATTTGGGATCAAATCGTGTCGCCTTTTGAGCTGGACTTCAATCTGAGACCAACCGTTTTTGACATTTTGGCGCAACGCCACAAGATTGTTATAAACACCAATGACAAAGAAAATTAACACTAATATAACGCCAATAATCAGCCCTAAAATCAACATTATTTTTCTCCTTTCTAAGTCGCCCTCATTTGACGGATATCTTCCAACAGCTTTTTTCGATACCCCTCACTAAAAGCCTCATGAAAATCATACCCTTCTCGAAAACTTTCAATCGTATCCTCTTCGGTCTTGCTTAACACTTTATTATCAACGAGATTAAAGACAATGTTGCCAAAATCTTCAGTCCCCTGAATTCCCCAATGCTCTAAAACCCGCAATGTCATGGGGCCAAACTTTTCCAACAAAAGTTCTCTTAACCCTTCTAAAAGCTCCTCGCCGGAAACATGCTTTGTCCGTCGAAACTTCTTTTGGGTGAACGCCAATCCCTCCATGACGAAGACATAAGCGTCGTATTTATAACGGGGGTCTTTCTCGCAGATTTTCTCAACAGCCAATTGAAAATTCTTACTCATCGTTTTAATATCCTTTATAGATAAACGCCCTGATAAAAGTTAAATTATTATCTCAGAAAATCCAACAAAATCAAAGGAATTTAAGAAAATGCCCTCCAATCATCGTCTATCCCTAGCCAACGGCCTTTGGGGAGCTAAAACTCCTAAAATTTATAGTAAAATTTTTAAACTATGGGATAATACGCCTATGAATTCACAGGTCAGTTTCGGCTGGAAAATTTATTTTATCCTTTTTACAACACTGTCAATCGCGGTCCTCGTCAATATTTTCTCAGCCGAATCCATCGTCTATATGTATTATCATATTCTTAGCACCTTTCAAGGGCACCGGATTATCCTCTATTATCTTAACGTTGCCAATGCCCTCTTAACGGTTCTTTCCCTGATTCCACTTTTTTTGTTTGTGTTTCAAAGAAATCTTGGAAATGTCCGCATCTGGCAAAGCCTTTTTATCTTGCGACTCCTTTCGGAGCCGTTGGGACATCATTATGAAGTCGCCTTTTTAAAGTCCCTGGCTGTCTCCAATCTCGGATTATTGGGATTTTCTTTATTTGTCTCTCTGGGCGTGATATTGCCTTCTTATACGGGGTGTTTTTTTCATGCCTTCAAACGATAAAATCACAACATCAAAATCATGAATTTACTCGAAAAAGCCATAACAGGGTTCCGAATCCCAGGTAAATTTCATTTTTTTATAATTGGCGTAATCCTCGTCGAAGTTTTGATTATTTTTTCAATCATATCGGATTACGGCAATTGCTTTCAAGATTCCGAATCTATTTGCCTTTTTACGCCATCCGTTATTAAAAACGGGACTGCGTTCTCCTGGCATGATTTCGTAAACGCCTTCAATGCCTGGGGACTGGATGGGGACAGCCGCTCGCGTTTTTTGTCCTACTTTTCATATATCCTCATAATCAAAACCCGTTTATTTCTATGGAATTTCTTCCCCCCGCATCCGACATTATCCATCAGCTGGATATTTACCCTTTTGTTGGCCCCTATTCTCCTTTTTAAATTTCTACAAAGAATTCTTAATAACAAAACTGTCTCATGGACTGGAGTCGCTCTTTACATTGCCTCCAGTGGATATCTTTTTAGCGCAACCATGATCTTCCATCCCGGGAAAGCTCTTTTAAACGTTATTGTGATTGCAATCCTATTGGTTATAGCCCAGCACATCAAACAAAGAAAAGACCCGATTGAGGGTGATACAAATCCCCTCATCCAACGGTCCTTGGCCCAAAAACTTTGCATGCTATTACTTGTTGGATTATTCCTTGACGAATCAGGGATATTCTACTTTTTGATTATGCCGTTGTGGTGCCCCGAATATTTCTTTCCCCGGCGATGGACCTCTCACAATATAAAAATTTGTTTAAGAAATACCGGGATTTATTTAATCCCCTTGGGTATTTTTCTCTTTGTCATCACGGTCATCGCGCCGGCGATCACGATGCAGGCCTTTGGGAAAAAACTCGAATTATTAAAATTTATGGGTCACGAATTGGACACTGAGAAATTCAAGCCGGGGTATCTGCTCTTTCGCGCGGTAACGTTATTCTCGGCAAGCTTGCTCCCCTGGAAAATGATCAGCCTGCCCGTTCCCATTGCTCGACACACCGAGATCCCGCACCTGGGACTCATTGTCATTTTTTACGTCGGAATTCTTGTTTTCTGTACTTATCTGGCAAAAAGAAACAAAATTTACTGGAAACCTTATCAAAAAATTTTGGCTCTCTTACTTAGCTATGTTCTTTTTCAAACCCTGATTACGGGTTTTCACACAAAAATTCTTGTGTTGACCGGCTATTATTATGGGGCGGCTTTTTCGTTATTATTTTCCATCTTTGTTGCCGTAAGCTTGGCTGCCTTAATGAGTCAAATCAAATGGGGTCGGCTGATCGCGCTTTCCCTCATCTGTTATATGATCGCAATCCAATTCACGAATTTCCACAAATTTAACTTAACATGGCATATCCATAGTAGTTGGAAAAGCATGGGATCTTTTCAAAAGAAAGGGTATTATGCCATGGATCAAAAAGAACTTGAAAATCTCAAGATGAAGCTGCTATCAAACTCTTTAGGAAGTCATTATCATCTTAATGGACTCGAGGTGGTGGACACAAAAGAAGAAGCCATCAGGGCAAAGGAAATTTGGAAGGCCTGGAAGAATCAAAGCTGTGATTCTATCGAATTCAAGCATGATTTGGTTTTCCTAAGAAACTTGTGGGCCATTGGTGAGCTTTGTCCGGAAAGATACTACAATTATTTCAGTGACGTCAAGCCCCTGCCTTAAACGAATTCTTCATTCATAAACTAAATAAACTAAAAAAAGAGCTCTCAAAAATTGAGAGCTCTTTAATATTAGCCCAGTGCCCCGTCAATCCTGTCATAAACAGGATTGACGAGGTCTTGCGCGACTCACTTTCCATCGACGAAGCAGGCTATCCCACTAAAGGCGTGATGGCGGACTACTCTTCTGATTCGAACACCCCACAAAAAAAGCTCCCAACTTACGTTGGGAGCTTTGATATTAGCCCAGTGACTTTCTACTCTCCCATAGCCTTGCGACTACAGTACCATAGACCTCTAAGGGCTTAACTTCCGTGTTCGGGATGGGAACGGGTGTGGCCCCTTAAGCAATGTCACTGGAAGATATTGTTTCGTCCCCCCACTTTAGGCGAGGGGACGAATGTTTGTCAAATTTCCGTGGCCAATTTGACAGAAAGTAATTCCTGACAATTATGTAGCATCAGACCAAAAATACAATTGTCTAAAATTGTATGATTACAAAAGTGATCAAGCGTTCGGCAGATTAGTACTGCTTAGCTAAATCCCTTACGGGACTTACACATGCAGCCTATCAACCTCGTAGTCTACAAGGTGCCTGCACTCCCTTACGGGAGATCGATATCTTATCTTGAGGGGGGCTTCGCACTTATATGCATTCAGCGCTTATCCCTTCCGGACTTAGCTACCCAGCCATTACCCTTGGCAGGATAACTGGAACACTAGAGGTCCGTCTCTTTTGGTCCTCTCGTACTAAAAAGAGCTCCTCTTCAAATATCATACGACCACATCAGATAGAGACCGAACTGTCTCACGACGTTCTAAACCCAGCTCACGTACCCTTTTAACCGGCGAACAGCCGGACCCTTGGGACCTTGTCCAGCCCCAGGATAGGATGAGCCGACATCGAGGTGCCAACCCGCGCTGTCGATATGAACTCTCGAGCGCGATCAGCCTGTTATCCCCGGAGTACCTATTATTCGTTGAGCGATGACCATCCCACGATGAATCACCGGATCACTAAGCCCTACTTTCGTACCTGTTCGTCCTGTCGGACTCACAGTTAAGCTCCCATATGCCTTTACACTCTAAAGTCGATTGCCGACCGACTTGAAGGAACCTTGGGGCCCCGTCGTTATATTTTAGAAGGGAACCGCCCCAGTCAAACTGCCCGTCTGGCAATGTTCTCCGCCTTGCTTCAAAGGTCGAAGTTAGAATCTAAATGCTTTAAGGGTGGTATTTCACTGATGGCTCCACCCCAACTAACGTCGGGGCTTCAAAGCCTCCCACCTATGCTACACATAAAGAACCCAAATTCAGCGCCAGAGTACAGTAAAGGTTCCGGGGTCTTCTCGTCTTGATGCGGTTAGACGGCATCTTCACCGCCGCTACAATTTCGCCGAGTCTCTCCTCGAGACAGCGCCCAACTTGTTACACCATTCGTGCGCGTGGGAACTTACCCCACAAG
>CAZAPN010000084.1:0-6916 GCA_964487145.1 uncultured Planctomycetales bacterium
CACGCAATTTACGCGACCAAAGGGAGCGTAAATTGCAGGTGCGAATTTACCTCGCAAACTACGACGAACAGGAGTTGTTTGCGAGGATATTAGCACTGAAATCAACTCGGAGCGTGGCTTAATGAGCCCGCAATTTACGGAACGTCAGTGACGTAAATTGCATGGGCGAATTAACGCCGAAGGCGCTCAAACGCAAGAAACAGAAGCAACCTATTTCAGCAAACTTAGTAAAGAATTAACTCGGAGCGTGGCGCAGCTTGGCTAGCGCACTTGTATGGGGTACAAGGGGTCGTGAGTTCAAATCTCACCGCTCCGACTATTTTTAATCCAAAAAAGGGGCTTATGGAGATCTGGAATCAGTTTGAACGTCGCCGGCATCTGCGCATAAAGAAAAATTATTTTATTTCTTATTGTGCAAAATCGGACCCGATGCACCGGTATGATGCGACCCAGATCAAAGACTTGAGCGTAGGAGGGATGTGTTTCATCACATCGCACCAATATGTTGCAGGAACAGCCATGGTCATCGAGTTAAAAACCCCCTATTCAACGGAAACGATTCCTTTGGAAGGCAAAGTCATCGCCTGTCACGAAAAATTCGCCAACAAATTTTATCAAACGCATATCGAGTTTGAAGAGATCAACTCTCAAGCCGAGTGGGCCTTAAAAAAAATTATTGAGCAATCGATTCTCAAATAAACAGGAGTCTTCTGAATCATGAAAAAAATCAATTTAGGATTAATCGGTTTTGGCAATGTGGGTTCCGGGGTGATCAAGCTCCTGACCGAGCGGAAGAATTTTATCAAAGAAAAATTTCACACCGACATTGTCCTCAAAAAAGTCTGCGATAAAATCATCCATAAAAGAGACACCCGCGGTTTGCCCCAAAACATTTTAACAAAGAACTACCAGGACGTGACCCGCGACAAAGACATCGATGTCATCATCGAATTGATCGGAGGCATGCACCCGTCTGAAGAGATCATGCGAGAAGCCTTAAAAAACGGGAAACACGTCATCACGGCCAACAAAGAACTCCTGGCCCACAAAGGCAAAGAATTGTTTCACCAAGCCATCCGCCAGGGAAAGAATATTTATTTTGAAACGGCTGTCGGGGCCGGGACACCGCTCATCAACATGATTACCGACGGTCTCGCTGGAAATAAGTTTCACAGCGTTTATGGGATTATTAACGGGACATGCAATTTTATCTTAAGCGAAATGACCCGTAACAATCTGACCTTTGGAGAAGCCCTTTTAGAAGCGCAAAAGAGGGGATTTGCCGAGAGCAACCCGCGGCTTGACATTACAGGGATGGATTCGGCTCATAAGCTGGCGATCCTGGCTTTCCTCTGTTTTGGAAAATTTGTTTCTTTAAGCGACATGCATGTGGAGGGGATCTCACACATTTCACCCGCTGACATTGAATTCGCCAAGAGCATGAATCTCACGATTAAACTTTTAGGGATCGCAAAGAAAACGAATGATCAGTTAGAAGTCCGCGTTCATCCCACCTTGATTTCTGAGGAGCATCCTTTGGCCTCTGTCAGTGGAGTTTATAACGCTATTTTTCTAGATACTAATCCCCAGGGAAAAATCCTTCTTTACGGACAAGGTGCCGGACAATTTTCCGCAGCCTCTGGGGTCGTGAGCGATCTTCTGAATTTAGCCGCACGGCAGGATTATCAAACCATCCATCGGATCATGCGCATGGACAAAGAAGCCAAATCGTTAAAGCTACGGAAAATTGGGAATATCCATACTCGTTTTTATCTTCGTCTCATGGTGATTGATAAACCCGGCGTCTTAGCGAAAATTTCAGGGATCCTCGGCCACTATGGAGTGAGCATCGCTTCTATGACTCAAAAAGGACGCAACAAAGCATCAGCTGTCCCTATCATCATGCTGACCCATCACGCCCAAGAACAAAAAATTCGTCTGGCCCTTGAGAAAATCACCCGATTGAATATTGTCAAAAGTAAACCTGTCGCCATCCGAATGGAGAACCTCCAATGATCTGGCAAGGGGTTATCCATAAATACAAAGAATTTCTTCCGGTCACGGATGAAACCCCTATCGTGACATTGAATGAAGGGAACACCCCGCTTATTTTTTCATTCTATTTATCCGAATTGACCGGCCTCAATGTGTATTTGAAATATGAAGGGTTAAATCCGACAGGGTCTTTTAAAGACCGCGGAATGACCATGGCCATATCGAAGGCGAAAGAGGAGGGAGCGACCGCGGTCATGTGCGCTTCCACCGGCAACACATCGGCCTCTGCCGCGGCCTATGCCGCGCGTTGCAAAATGAAATGCATTGTCCTTATTCCCGACGGAAATATCGCATTAGGAAAACTGGCTCAGGCCATGATTCATCAAGCCCAAGTATTAGCCATCAAAGGAAATTTTGATGATGCGCTCAACCTTGTGAAAGACATTACAAAAAAATACCCGATTGCGCTTGTGAATTCCTTGAATCCTTATCGCATCGAAGGGCAAAAGACAGCCTCATTTGAGATTTGCGACTTTTTGGGAGATGCCCCCCAGTTTCATGCTATTCCTGTCGGGAATGCCGGCAACATCACGGCCTACTGGAAAGGATATAAAGAATATTTTGCATTAAAGCGTTCAACACGTCTTCCCCAAATGTTAGGTTTCCAAGCGGCGGGATCTGCCCCGATCGTTGAAAAAAGGATTATCGAGCATCCCGAAACGATCGCAACAGCGATTCGTATCGGTAACCCAGCCAGCTGGAAAACAGCCGAAGCCGCCCGCGATGAATCCAAAGGATTAATTGAAGCGGTCACGGATGAGGAGATTCTTGAAGCCTATAAAATTTTAGCCCAAAATGACGGCGTCTTTGCAGAGCCGGCCTCAGCCGCATCAGTGAGCGGAATTATCCAGTTACAGCGACGAGGTTTTTTCAAAAACCAGGAAGGGAACATCGTCTGTACCCTAACCGGACACGGTCTCAAAGATCCGAATATTGCCATAAAAAATATAGGGCAACCTCTTGTTATTAAAGCCGAATTGAAAGCGATTCTAGAACAAATTGGTTATTAAAAACTCTCTCATAGGAAAAAACATTTTAATCACCTGTGGCCCCACCTGGATTCCCATTGATCAAGTCAGAGTCCTCAGCAATTGTTCTTCGGGTGAACTGGGACAGACCCTCACACGGTTGCTTTTGGAAAAAGGAGCCAAGGTGACGCTCTTAGAAGGGGCCGTGGCCAATCCTTGGAAAGACAGGAAAGCCAAGGTGATCCCTTTTCGGTTTTTCAATGAGCTTGCTGATCTTTTAAGCAAAGAACTTCAAAAGAACTATGCCGTGGTTATCCATGCGGCGGCCGTTTCGGATTTTCAGCTCAAAAAGCCATTCAACGGCAAATTAAGTTCAGACTTATCCGAGCTCAAGTTAAAATTGATTCAGACGCCAAAACTGATCGACAAAATAAAAAAGAGAAATCCTCGACTTTTTTTAGTCGGATTTAAGTTAAAACCTTTCTTAAAAAAGACGAAAAATGACAAGTCCATTCGGGACCTTTTTCGCACAAGTGGCTGTGATTTAGTTGTCGTAAATACCCTGGACAAAAAGAAATATTGCGGCTATATTATCAACTTTAAGAACCAAATTCTGGCTCAAGCGAGAAGCCGAAAACAGATGGCCCAAGCGCTGGTAAAATGTTTGAATGATTACGCTGATTAAAAAACAGATTACACAGATTAATTCCATAGGATTTCATCATTTTTTCAAAATCTGTGCAATTCACTTTAAATCTGTGTAATCATCATTAATTTTTTCTCAAAATATGAAATATATCGTCTTAGTTCCTGATGGCATGGCTGACTGGCCCATCAGCAGTCTCCAAGATAAAACACCCTTACAGGTGGCCCATACCACCAATATGGATTTCTTGGCAAAACAAGGGATGGTGGGGCTTGTCCGGACAATTCCTGATAAGATGGCGCCGGGTTCCGAAATCGGGAATCTATCTCTTTTAGGATACGATCCGCAAAAATATTTTAGCGGCCGGGCCCCGATTGAAGCGGCCTACATGGGGGTGGATCTGGCCGAAGACGAAGTGGCCTTTCGATGTAATATCGTGACCATTGGAAATGACCAAATGGTTGATTACAGCGCCGGGCATATCCGAAGTGAAGAATCCGCTCAACTGATTGCCACCTTAAATAAAGATATTTCAGTTCCTGACATCAAATTTTATGCCGGAAAAAGCTATCGACATCTGATGGTCATCAAAACACCTCACGTCAAGGATATGCTGGAAACCAAATGTACACCGCCTCATGACATTATGGGACAGAATTTCAAACGATATCTTCCCAAGGGAAAACCGGAGGTCCTGTTGAGAGGCATTATGGAACGGGCTAATAAAATCCTGGAAAATCATCCCATCAATCAGGTGAGAATTGATCTTAAAGAAAACCCCGGTAATGCTATCTGGCTGTGGGGACAAGGAAGTAAACCTCAACTTCCGCCTTTTCAAGAAAAATATGGCGTCAACGGATCAATTATTTCTGCTGTTGATTTAGTCAATGGCCTCGGAAAGTTAACAGGGTTAGAAATCATTAACGTCCCCGGGGTGACAGGATATTATGATACCAATTATGCCGGTAAGGCCGAGTATGCCTTAGAATCATTAAAAACAAAAGATTTTGTTTTTATCCATGTCGAGGCCCCGGATGAAGCAGGGCATAACGGTGATGTGAAAATGAAAATTACGTGTATCGAACGGATCGACCGAGAAATCCTCGGCCCGATTCTCAATCATTTCAATAATCAAGACGATTTTCGGATTCTCGTTTCTCCGGACCATGCAACCCCAATTGAAAAAAGAACCCATACAGAGGAGCCGGTGTGTTTCCTCATGTATGGCCGGGGAATCCGGACCAATGATGCGGCCGAGTTCCACGAAGCCGCAGCCAAAGAAAAAGGCCTCAAGTTTGATAGTGGCGAGGCGATGATGAATTATTTTATTAAACGCAACCTCTAACAAACATAATATCAAAGGAGTTGAAGTCAAATTCTATGAAAAAAGAATTAATCGTCCAAAAATTCGGCGGGTCATCGGTCGCCAATGCCGATAGGATCAAGGCTGTGGCCGAACGGGTCGTCAGTTACAAAGATAAAAACCGTGATCTGGTCGTGGTTGTGTCAGCCATGGGCGATACAACTGATGATCTGGAAACATTGGCTTTTCAAATTACCGATAATCCTCCGGAGCGCGAACTTGATATGCTCATGTCAACGGGCGAGCAGATTTCCTGCGCGTTGCTGGCTATGGCGGTCAAAAAATTAGGGTTTGAGGCAATCTCCTTTACGGGATGGCAAGTCGGAATTCGCTCTGACAATATTCATACAAAAGCAAGGATCATCTCGATCGATGCCCAGTGCATCCGTAAGTCACTGGCCGAAAATAAAATCGTCATTGTCGCCGGATATCAAGGGATCTCCGAAGAACAGGATATTACAACATTAGGAAGGGGCGGATCGGATTTAACCGCAATTGCTTTGGCCCAGGCATTAAAAGCGGATGTCTGCGAAATCTATACGGACGTGGCCGGAGTTTATACCACAGACCCCCGCATTGAGAAAGACGCCCGAAAATTGAAGTCGATCACCTTTGATGAAATGCTCGAAATGGCTTCCTTAGGAGCCCAGGTCATGCAGCCTCGTTCCATTGAAGTCGCCAAAAGATACAACATCCCCATTCATGTCAGGTCAAGTTTTTCTAAGGAGGAAGGAACCATGATCGTTAAAGAAACTGAAAAGATGGAAAGCATTGATGTCCGCGGGATCACCGCCGCAAAAGCAGAAGCGAAGATCACGATTCGTAACGTCCCTGATAAACCCGGGGTCGCGGCAAAAATCTTCACAGAGATATCCAACGCCGGTGTCAACGTGGATACGATTGTTCAAAATGTCAGCCATACGCGACAAACCGACATCTCCTTCACGGTTCCCAAGGCGAATTTGGCTAAAACACTTAAAGCAGCCAAAGTCGTTGCCGAAGAGATTGGGGCAGGGGATGTTATTTTCGATGACAATATGGCCCGCGTTTCAATCGTCGGGTCCGGGATGAGATCCCATCACGGGATTGCCGCGAAAATGTTCGGTACCCTGGCTGAGGAAAAAATCAACATTGAAATGATTTCAACATCCGAAATCAGCATTTCGTGTATTATCCAGCGCCAATTCGCCGATAAAGCGGTCAAGGCATTAAACAAAAAATTCAATTTAGCGAAGGCGCAATAATCGTTTTGTCTTTGGGCGGGGCACCTTGAGGTGCCCCGCCCAAGATATTAATTCCGGCATTGACTTGCGTTGATGACACTATCCGTAAATCATGCCGTCATCAAATAACAATAAAGACTTTAGGGATTGGGGTTACGCCTCAAAATCCCGAAAGGAACCAAATGTCTAAAATTTTTATTTATGATACGACATTGCGGGATGGATCACAGACGGAAGGGATTTCTTTTTCCGTCAACGACAAACTCAAAATCGCTGAAAAACTCGATTATCTCGGCATTCATTATGTCGAAGGGGGGTGGCCGGGGTCTAACCCGAAAGATAAAGAATTCTTCACAGCTGTCTTAAAAAAGAAATTCCGCCATGCAACGATTTCTGCCTTTGGGTCAACGCGTCGGTCTCAAATCAAGGCATCCCAGGACAAAAACCTCCAAGAACTCATCGCCTCAAAAGCAAAAACCCTGACGATCTTCGGGAAGACATGGGATTTGCACGTCACCGATGTCATTAAAACAACTTTGGATGAAAATCTGGCCATGATTTATGAATCCGTTGAATTCTTGAAGAACAAAGGACGCGAAGTTTTTTATGACGCAGAGCATTTCTTTGATGGTTATAAACAGAATCCTGTCTATGCAATCAA
>CAZAPN010000085.1:0-6803 GCA_964487145.1 uncultured Planctomycetales bacterium
AGAAAGTGGCCTCAAGGATTATATCGGTTGTTTTGCCGTGACAACAGGAATAGGAATCGAAAAAACACTCGACAAATTTAAAAAAGAACAAGATGATTACAGCACGATCATGATGAAGGCCTTGGCGGACCGTCTTGCCGAGGCCTTTGCCGAACGGCTGCATGAACTCGCACGTAAAGAACTCTGGGGGTATGCGAAGGATGAAAAGCTTTCCGTGGATGATTTAATCAAAGAACGCTATCGCGGAATTCGTCCGGCCCACGGTTATCCGGCGTGTCCGGATCATTCTGAAAAATTGATTTTGTTTAACCTGTTAAATATTGAAAAAAATATCGGCATACACTTAACAGAAAATTATGCGATGTCACCGGCGGCCTCGGTGTGCGGTTTGTATTTTTCACACCCTGAAGCCCGATATTTTGGCGTTGGAAAAATCACCAGGGACCAAGTTGAGGATTATGCCAAACGAAAGGGAATGGATGTCAAGGCCATCGAACGATGGCTTTTGCTCAATTTGGCATATAATACTGATGTTAATCAAAAGTGAACGCAAATTTAAGCAAATCACGCAACATCGATTTTCGCAAATACGTTTTATAAGATATGCAATAATCTGTGTGAAATCTGAGGTTATCCGCGTTTACAAAAGAATTACTCAATTTGACATGAAATTTTGTGCGTGTTAATATGCTAAAAACTTAAGGAATGCAATCCATGAACGATGGCGTCGGAATAGTCAAGACTGAACACGTAACCCTTTTTTCTCTTTCTGAAGAGCTCATCTTACAGTCCGGACAAAAATTAAGTCCCATCACTTTAGCTTATGAGACTTACGGAAAATTAAATCCTGATAAATCCAACGCGATTCTAGTATTCCACGCGCTGTCCGGTGATGCCCACGCCGCAGGTTACCATGAAGGGGATTCGAAACCCGGATGGTGGGACAACATGATCGGCCCTTCCAAGGCCCTGGATACGAATAAATATTTTATGATCTGCGCCAATGTCATCGGCGGATGCAAAGGAAGCACGGGCCCCTCATCGATGAATCCGAAGACTCAAAAACCGTACGGGGTCACTTTCCCGATCATCACGATTGCGGATATGGTGCGTGCGCAGAAAAAACTTTTGGATTTATTAGGGATCAAAAAATTATTAACGGTCATTGGTGGTTCTATGGGAGGAATGCAGGCTCTTCAATGGGCAACCTTATTCCCTGAATCAATACAATCAGCCATCGTTATTGCCTCAAGTTTAAAACATACCGCGCAACAAATCGCTTTTAATGAGGTCGCGCGCCAGGCGATCATGGCTGATCCGGATTGGCAAGATGGTCATTACTACGGCGGAGAAATCCCAGCCCGGGGTCTTTCGGTCGCCCGCATGGTCGGGCACATCACCTACATGAGTGAAACGTCCATGGAACAAAAATTCGGGCGAAAACTCGTTGACCATGAAGAACCCTCGAACGATTTCGAAGTCGCAAGTTATCTCAAATATCGAGGCGATAGTTTTGTCCAACGCTTTGATGCCAACTCTTTTCTGTATATTACCAAAGCCATCGACCTCTTTGATTTGGCGACCAAAAATGAATTTCAAAAATCCCTGGCAAAATCCAAGGCGAATTTTTTGATCATTTCGTTTTCTTCCGACTGGCTTTATCCGACTCACCAGTCGAAAGACATGGTGAAAATTTTGAAATCCAATGATGTGGATGTTTCTTTTTGTGAAATCCATGCGGATTATGGCCATGATTCATTTTTAGTTGAAATTGACCAGCAATCGCATTTGATTTCGCATTTTTTAGCGAACATCCAGAAGAAAGGCTAGCATGGGTAGCGCACAGAATAAAATCAGGATCGACCATAGGGTCATCGCATCCCTCATTAAAGAGAATTCCCGGGTCTTAGACTTGGGTTGCGGCAACGGAGATCTTTTGGATATCTTGATTAAAACAAAATCGGTCCACGGAACAGGGATTGAAATCGACGAATCCGCCATTTATAAGTGCATTGAAAAAGGGTTAACAGTGGCCCACGGCGATATCGATTCTGGCCTTGTGGATTATTCCGATAAACGGTTTGATTATGTGATCCTGAATGAAAGTTTGCAGGAGGTTTTGCATCCCGAACGGGTCATTCAGCAGGCGTTACGCATCGGCAAAAAAATCATTGTCGGCGTTCCCAATTTCTGCTATTTGACCGCGCGCCTCCAAATTTTTTTATTGGGCAAAACTCCCGTGACGCGAGAATTGCCTTACCAATGGTACAATACGCCCAACTTGCGTTTCCTAAGCATCAAAGATTTTCGTCACTATTGTCGCCAAAAAGGGATTACCATTGAACACGAGGTCGCGATTACGAATGACCACCAAATCCGTATCTTAAAGAATCTTTTAGGTCATACGGGAATATTTTTATTGAGCAAAGATTAATCGGAAAGGAAGAGCGGTATGCCGTATGTCAATGTCAAAGTGGTGGGAAAACTGACCAAAACTCAAAAGCAAGAAATCGCCAACCAAATTTCCGATACGCTCCTCCAGGTCGCCAATAAACCCAAAGAACACACCTATATTGTTTTCGATGAAATTTCGGGTGAAAATTGGGCTGTGGGCGAGAAGTTCTTCGGATAATGCCTTCCGCTAAAAAGCTCAAGATTGGGATCCTGACTGTTTCCGACCGGGCAAGCCGTGGAATCTATGAGGACCTTTCGGGGAAAGCGATTGAAAAATTCTTTCAAAAATCCGTAAAGTCCCCGTTTCAAACGTTTGCGCATATTATCCCGGATGAAATCTCTACGATTAAATTCCGTATAAACGAATTAGTTGATAAAAAAGATTGCCATTGGGTCATCACAACCGGAGGGACCGGCCCTGCAAAAAGGGATGTGACCCCCGAAGCCACACAGGCTGTGTGCGAAAAAATCCTTCCTGGTTTTGGTGAAATCATGCGGGTCAACTCCTTTGCCAATGTCCCAACATCAATTTTATCCAGACAAATCGCAGGGATCCGAAAAAAAACATTAATTGTCAATCTTCCCGGTAATCCCAAGGCGATCCATCAATGTCTTCGTCTTGTCTTTCCCGCGATGGTAGACTGCTTAAAAATCATGCAGGGTATTTCGATTCAAACAAACTCCAAATTGGTCTCTGCCCATTAAACTGACTTCATCTTGGGAGCACGTTGGCTAAATAAGTCATTTTCATACTTATTTCCTTGACAACCTGACACTTCTTGGTACAATGACTTCCATTAACGAAAGGAAGCACATCATGCTCGAATCAGATTTAATTATCGAGAATACATCCGAACAAAATTCGAAAAGAATTCTTTTGGACCGTCCGGTCAAAATCGGAGACAAAATCAGCTATACCCATCCCGAAGAATGTCTGGGGAATCCTTTGGCCATGAGGCTTTTTGAAATCCCGCATATTTCGGAAATTGAATTTTTTGAATCATCAATCACCCTGACTCAAGATGGGGAAGGAAATTGGGACACAATTCTTCCTTTGGCAAAAAATGCCATTGTCGAATTGATTTCTCTGCATAATCCAAATTTATTCGCATTGCCAACAAAACGGAAAGAGCCATTGACTGAAGAATTAAAACAAATCAATTCGATCCTTGATCGCACGATCCGCCCATATCTGCAAATGGATGGGGGAGATATTGAACTTATGTCCTATGAAGATAATTGTTTAATGGTCCATTACCAAGGGGCTTGCAGTTTTTGTCCTGGAGCGACGACCGGGACCCTCAAAGCCATTGAAAGCGTATTAAAAGCCGAATTTAACCCTGATATCCGTGTTTTGCCTGTTTAAGGATTTGATTTATGTTTAAATTGAACCGAAAATTAGAATATGCCCTTTTAGCGCTTCGGCATATCGAATCATCACCTAAAGGACATTTAACGTCAGCGAAGGAGATTTGTGATTCCTACAACACACCCTTCGATCCGACATCACGGGTATTGCAAATATTAACGCAAAACCGTATTTTAAAAGCTGAACAAGGTGTCAATGGCGGATATCAATTGTTAAAGGACTTGAGGAGTGTTAAATTCAGTGAATTAGCCAAGATCATTGTGGGGCCTGTTTGCTTGACAAAATGTCTTTCGACGAAAAAACTGTCACGCTGTAGTTCGCAAAATACCTGCACCATTAACGGAGCCTTGTCCTATTTGAACAAAAAAATTAATGATTTATTTGACGATATCGACATCGGAACCCTGATTGGGAGCCATACATCAAACCGAATAATCAAGAGAACATAAAATGAATAAACGAATTTATTTTGACCATAATGCAACAACCCCGCTTCATCCCGAAGTTAAAAAAGTGATGACGGAGGCGCTCGAGTCGTTCGGAAATCCGTCAAGTCTTCATTCATTTGGACGCGAGTCTCGGCAAAAGATTGAAGAGGCCAGAACAAGAATTTCTTCCTTTATCGGGGCCCACGAAGATGAGATTTGTTTTGTCGCCAGCGGGTCCGAAGCCAATAATACGGTTTTATCAATCCCGACTTGTAATCCCAATATTTGTCTTTCCCATGCCGCGGCTAAAAGTCACATTATTGTGACGGCGATTGAGCATCCTTGTATTCTAGAAACGGCAAAATGTTTCAAAAAGCGTGGGCAAGATGTTACCTTTCTTAAAGTTGACAACTATGGAAAAATTCTACTCGATGAGCTTGAAAAAACCATTACATCCAAAACCGCACTCGTTTCGGTTATGATGGCTAATAATGAAATTGGGACCATTCAAGACATTAAAACCATCGCCCGCATCGTGCATGACAAAGGCGCATTATTTCATACAGATGCGGTCCAGGCGGTCGGAAAAATCCCCGTCAACGTGAAAGATTTAGATGTTGATTTTTTGACGATTTCGGCTCATAAAATTTATGGACCCAAGGGGATTGGCGCCCTATATGTCCGAAAAGGCGTTCCTTTCTGTCCATTTATTCGGGGAGGTCACCAAGAGAAGGGAAGACGGGCAGGGACAGAAAACACCATTGGCATTTTAGGGTTATCAAAAGCCATTGAAATGCGAACAGTCGAGATGGAATCCGAAGGCCGCCGTCTTTTAGAACTTAAAAAGATTTTGAAAGAAGGAATTGCCAAAGAGATTTCCGAGATCTGTTTTAATGGACATCCGACCGACTGTCTTCCCGGCACATTAAATGTTTCTTTTGACGGAGTCGAAGGAGAAGCTATTCTTTTATATTTAGATCTCGAAGGCATTGCTGTCTCAACAGGTTCCGCCTGTGCCACGGGGTCACTTGATCCATCGCATGTCTTAATTGCGACAGGATGTCCCGTTGAACGAGCCCACGGGTCTATTCGTATTAGTTTAGGACGGGATAATACAGTCGAAGAAATTAAATTCTTCATCTCAAAAACAAAGGACATCATCCATAAGCTACGCAATATGTCTTCGGCTTATGATAGGAGAAAGCCATGAGCGATTCCTTTCCCTGGGCGTATGCCGAAAAAGTCAAACAACATTTCATGCATCCTAAAAATGTTCTTTCGGAAAATGAAACATTCGAGGAAGACGGAAAAGGGATCGTCGGGAATATTAAATGTGGCGATGAGATGATTTTCTATATCAAGGTCGACCCCCAAAACAACACGATCAAGGACTGCCGATGGAAAACCTACGGGTGCGCCAGCGCGATTGCGAGCACATCCATGCTTTCTGAAATGGTCAAGGGAATGTCTCTGGAAAAGGCCTATCATATTTCCCCCAAAGATATCACAAAAGAATTAGGGGGATTGCCTGAACATAAAATCCATTGTTCCGTTCTGGGGGACAAAGCCTTGCGTGCCGCGATCAATGATTATTATTCACGCCAGGGCCAAACGGATAAAATCGAAAAAGAAACCGCCCGTATTATCTGCCAATGCATGAACGTCACAGATCACGAAATTGAACATGCAGTCTTAGACGGTGCCAAAACCTTTTATGAGCTTCAAGAGAAAACTAAATTGGGAACTGTCTGCGGACAATGCGAAACTGAGGCCACAAAACTTTTGGATGAATACCGTAAAAAACACTTTGGATCCTGACCTTACTTGTCCTGCGATTATGCCCATAGAGGATGCGTTCAACCGGCCTTTACGCGACCTGCGAATATCGGTAACCGATCAATGTAACCTCCAATGCAATTGCTGTCGACCAGCTCCCCATAACACTGCATGCACATTTATCCCGAATGAAAAAAATTGGCTCTCCGTAGATGAGATCGCCCGCTTCTCCAGGATACTGATCCAAATGGGGGTTTTAAAAATCAGGCTGACCGGAGGGGAGCCCCTTTTGCGCAAAGACCTGCTACCCATCATCCAAAAAATTCGAAGTGACTCGCCAAAAATCGATATGGCTCTTACAACCAACGGCACATTATTAACGCATTATGCTAAGCCCCTCAAAGCGACAGGGCTAACTCGCATCACTGTCCGCCTCGACACCTTGGATAAGAATTTATTCTCATTTCTTAACGGGAATCACGCCAACGTTGATCAAATTTTGGAGGGGATCAAAGCTGCCGAAGAAGCCGGATTTTCTCCCATAAAAATCAATGCGGTTATCCAAAAAGGGTTGAATGACCGAACGATGGTAGATCTTATTAAATTCTTTCGCGGGACCCCGCACATTCTTCGATTTATTGAATATATGGATGTGGGAAACCAAAATGATTGGGCGCTGGATAAAGTTGTTCCCAGTGAAAATCTCCGTGCCTGGATCAATGAACGTTTTCCTTTAGCACCTTTGAGTCCAAATTACAAAGGGGAAGTTGCGAAAC
>CAZAPN010000086.1:0-6089 GCA_964487145.1 uncultured Planctomycetales bacterium
GCTGCGCTCATCCCGGCATTGCGACCGTTATTAATAAAGTGAGGGAATTCTTCTTTGAGAAAGTATTCCTGGTCATAGGAGGGTTCCATTTAAAAGATTCATCTCCAGAAAGAATTGAGAAGGTGATTGATATGTTAAAAACGATCACTGTCGAAAAAGTTGCTCCTTTACATTGTACAGGATCGGTTGCCTGTGATATGCTCAGGAATTCTTATGGGTCGGATTATATTCATTTATCAACGGGGCAAAGTTTAGAAATATAACCATCATTCTGAAAGGAGCCTCCTTATGAAAATTGGGATCGTCATTTCCATTAACGACGCAGAAACCTGCTGGAATGCGCTTCGCTATGCTAATTTTTCATTAGGCCAGAAAGATGAAGTCAAAGTTTTTTTTATGGGAAAAGGAGTCGAGTATCAAAAGATAAGCACGGATAAATTTAATACGGTGGAACAGGCGGAGAAATTCATGCAATCCGGTGGAAAGATTTACGCTTGCGGGACCTGTATCAAAAGCCGGGAGCAAGAGGCAACACAGATGTGTCCGATTTCTACAATGAAGGACATGTATGAGATCGTAAGAGATAGTGATAAGATAGTCACCTTTTAGAGAGAAAATATGAACAAAATAGTTTTGATTGATGAAGATCTTTGTTTTGGATGCGGTGAATGCGTCCGTATTTGCCCTAAAAAGATTCTTTATATAGATGAAAAAATAGGTAAATGCAAAGTGAAAGACGAAACCAAATGTGATCGGCTGGCGGGATGTGAAAGGCTTTGCCCGGTCGGAGCCCTGAAGATTTGTTAAAGGGAGTGATCTTGTGAATGTGCAAGAAAATAAAGATTGTAGTATAATGATTTCAAGTCCATTATGATCCATTTCATCCAAAATTATTCTCCTCTTGTCCAGGCTCTCGGAGCCGGAATTTTTACTTGGGCTTTGACGGCCTTGGGTGCTTCAGCTGTTTTCTCAACCAAAGAGGTCAGCCAAAAACTTTTGGATGCGATGATGGGGTTTGCCGCCGGCGTTATGATCGCGGCGAGTTTTTGGTCATTACTGGCCCCGGCGATTGAGATGTCCCATGGAGGGAATATTGCGCCTTGGGTTCCGGCAGCGGCGGGATTTTTATTAGGAGCGTTATTTTTAAGATTAATTGATCGAATCCTTCCTCATGTTCATTTGGGCTTTCCGATGTCCGAAGCCGAAGGGATCAAGACCCATTGGAAACGGACGACATTATTGTTTTTGGCTGTTACGTTGCACAATATCCCGGAAGGATTGGCCATTGGAGTTGCGTTTGGAGCGGTCGCCGCCGGGTTCCCTGAGGCGACTTTACCCGGAGCCATTGCGTTAGCCATTGGCATCGGCATACAAAATTTTCCCGAAGGGTTTGCTGTTTCAGTCCCATTTCGTCGCGAAGGTTTTTCTCGGATCAAAAGTTTTTGGTATGGCCAGGTCTCAGGTATTGTGGAACCTGTTGCTGCGGTCATCGGGGCAGGGGCTGTTTTGATAGCCAAACCGATTTTGCCTTATGCCTTAGCTTTTGCCGCGGGGGCCATGCTTTTTGTGGTCGTTGAAGAAGTCGTCCCAGAATCGCAACGCAATGGAAATACGGATTTAGCGACGGGCGGGGCCATGTTGGGATTCTTGGTCATGATGATTTTGGATGTGGCTTTAGGATAAGTAAAAACCGAAAATTACCATTAACTGAATAAGGAGGAATGCGTTATGGGAACAAAAGGTAGAGAAATCGTCGGAGTGGATTTAAAGGAATTGCTTAAGTTGTTGAACAAGGCTTTGGCCGATGAGTGGTTGGCGTATTATCAATATTGGGTCGGGTCGAAAGTCGCTGTAGGCAGGATGCGCGGGATTGTGGCCGGAGAGCTTGAAGAGCATGCCAATGAAGAATTGGGGCATGCTAACAAACTCGTGGAACGGATTCTGCAACTAGGGGGAACACCTCTTTTGAATCCTGAGGAGTGGAAGAAGGTTTCTAACTGTGGGTATGATGAACCGAGCGATCCGAATACGAAAAAATTACTTGAACAGAATATCAAGGGAGAACAATGCGCGATTGCCGTTTATCAGAAGCTGTTGAAAATGGTTGAAGGCAAGGACGTGATTACGGCGCATCTTGTTTTAGAAATCCTCGAAGATGAAGTCAAACACGAAGAAGACCTTGAGGCCATGCTGGAAGACATGAAGACAAAAGTTTCGTAAGGGTTTAAGGAAGAACATGTGGGAAATTTGGGCCCCTGCCTGCGTCCATGGACGCAGGCAGGGGCCCAAATTTTTATTGACAGAAATAGATTTTATTATAAAATACTAAAAATACCAAATCAGTATTATGGAGATTGTTCTATGAAAAAAACAAATCCTGTTGTCGAAAAGATCCTAACCGCGGCCCAGTCCCGGATGGTTCGTTTGGGATATCACAAGGTCACGATGGATGAAATCGCCTCAGACTTGAGAATGAGCAAAAATACGATTTATCTTTATTTTCCGAGCAAGATTGATATTGCCAAGGGTTTGGTCGCAAGAATCAAAAACAACATTAATGATTATCAGCTTAAAGTCGAAAAGACAGAAAAAGATCCATTGAAAATTATTTCTTTAAATGTTCTTTTTCTTCAGCAAGAGTTATCCCCCTGGTTTGAACATTTTTTGAAAGATATCCAGCTGGAACTGCCGGAATTATGGCAGGAATTTGTTGATTTTCGCTCGGAAAAAGTCATGGATTTGGAAAAACTTGTTGAGTCCGGAATCAAAAAAGGAAAATTCCGTTTGGTCAATCCGACATTGGCTGTCCGCGCCTATCTGGGAGCGGTTAATAATATTATTGATCCAGAAATTTTACAGCGAGAGGGAGTTAGTTTTCAGCAGGCGCTGGAAACGGTTATGGATATTTGGTCGAAAGGTATTGTGTTAAACAGGGGGATAAAATGAAAGTTCTTTTTTTAACACCTCAGCTAGGTTCATGGGCAACACATGGTCATCATGTGGCTCCCAATCAAATGCACGCGCAATGGGCGGCCTATGCCCGTGAGCAGGGAACCATTCAGCCCGAAGTTTTGGATTGCAAAGCGCTTGAGATTCCCTTTGATGGCATGCTTAAACAGGTTCAAGAGAAGAATCCAGAGATTGTAGTTTTAGGCGATATTTTGCATTCCTACGGCGGATTTGCCGTCCAGAAATATTTTAATGACACAGCTGTCGCCATAAAAAAGATTTTGCCTCAAACGAAAATTGTCGTCGGCGGATTGTGGTATTCGTTTTTTGGAAAGGAGACCCTCCAAAACAATCCTGCGATTGATTTTGTCGTCATGGGGGAAGGGGAGTTGACTTTTAACGATCTCATGGCCGCGCTGAATGAAGGGAAAACAGATTTTAGTCACATCGCGGGGTTATCATTTCGCCAGAATGGTTCCGTCGTGTTTGGGCCGGTGCGTTCGCTTATAGAAAATCTCGATGTTTTGCCTTTGCCAGCGTATGACCTTTTTCCCATGGATCGATATGTAGGGCACACGTATTGGAAACCATTTGCGGAAATCGTAACTTCCCGTGGGTGCACGCACGGGTGCACGTTTTGTTATGAATGGAGCGAGCATGATCCTCGGGCATTAAAGAATTTCAAACGTTGGCGGGCCAAATCAGCAACTCGAGTTATTGAAGAAATAGAATTCCTTGAGAAAAAGTGCGGTACGAAGGTGATTGTTATCCAGGAAGATAATTTTAATTTAAACCCTGCTCGGGTCCGGGAATTTTGTGAGGAAAAGATTCGGCGGAATTTACAGATGAAATGGGTGAGTCTGGGGTGCGCAAGCGATTGGGTCCGGATGGAAAAAGACATCCCTTTAATGAAAGAGGCAGGGCTTTTTATGGGGGTTTTTGGAATTGAGGTCGCAAGCGACCAGGAATTGCGTAAATTAGATAAAGGGATTTCCGTGGACCAGATTTATAAAACAATCGAAGTTTTGCGGAAAAATGATATCGCGATTGTCGGCGATATTATGATCGGGTTTGATTATGATACGGAGGCAATCATCAAAAATCGTTTTGAATTCGCAGACCAGGTTGATCCCGATGTCATGTGGGTGGGGTATCTGACTCCGCCGCCGGGTTCTCCAATTTGGGACGATGGAATCAAACGAGGATGGATTGATCCCCAAAATATCGATATGCTCAAATGGGACTTTCTTCATCCTGTTGTGCCGACGGAACACTTGAGCATCGAAGACTTGGGGCGTTTGGGCGCGTGGGGAATGAGAGAGTTTTATTCCAAACCGGGCCGCATTCAGAGAATTTTGGAAAGCAATTTCGACCCATTAGCCAAGTTGTGTTTTAAAGATGTCATGGATGGGCTCAACAAGTGGGAGGCGGGAGCCGTTAAAGGAGAGAAGCATATTTGATGAGGTGTTTACAAAAGAAATGTTTTTAACGCTTTTTTCTGTTAAGAATCAATAGTCGATTGTTGATTAAGGTATGGTTTTTAAAAGGGGCCCCTGCGCCTTTACGGCGCAGGGGCCCCTTTTTGTTGGACAAGGAAAAAAACGCGTTATAAAAACTTTACACTTGACCAAATACAAAATATGAATTTGGTTAAGATAGCCTTATTTTTTGTTTATTGTCTTTCCGTCTTATCCGCCGGGATTGCCGTCTATCGATTTTTAAATCCACGTCTCGAAATCATTAATCGTACCCTTTATCTCGGAGAATCCTTGCTTCTGGGAAGCATTCTTGTTATTGGAGAGTTGCTTCTTCTTTCGCTGGTCCATCTTTATAAAGCCTCTTTTTTGTGGGGAGTTGTTATCCTTAATTTTATTTTTCTGTTGATCCCTTCCGTTCGTCAGGGGTGGAAAGTCTTCGGGGCCAAAAAATTGGTTTGGGATGTTCCCTTGGTTGTGTTCTTTCTGTTGATTGGATTTTTTTTCTTCCGCAATTGCTATTTTCTGATTGATGTTGATTCCCATTCGACATATCTCTATGCCCAGAAATTATGGCTTGAGCACGGGACAAGTATTTTTGCCAGTCCCGCGTTGGATATCAAGATTTTTACCCCTCATTTTAACGCTGTTCCCTATGGCTTGGGCCTTGCATTATTTCCTTACGAACCGCTTTTTCCTCACTTGATCGTGGCTTTTTGGACGATCATTGTTGTTTTGCTTGTTTTTGGTTATGTGACTTATCGCTTCGGCCGATTGTATGCGTTGTGTGCGGTCATGTTATGCCTTTTTAATGATCATGTATTTTATTCAGGAGAGTTAGGCTGCTGCATCATTAACAGCGCATTGATCGCCTTGTTTTTTGCCAGTGCCTATAATTTTTGGGAATCACGTTCTGGTGCCAATATCTTTCGATTTGTTTTGGCCTTGATTTTCTTGAGTCAGGTCATGGCGAATAAATATCAGATGTTCTATGCCTTTGTTTTTCTTTTCATAACCGGGGCTTTGATTTCGCAAAATATCCGGGGATATCTGAGGGGGATATTTAAAGATCCTCGTTATTTAATAGGATTGCTGGTTTCGGCTGTGATTTGCAGCTTGTGGTATTTGAAGAATTTTTTAGCGACCGGGTGTCCGACGTTTCCTATCCTCGCCGGAGAAATGGGTGTTTTGAATTGGACCCCGGAAATGGCGAAGGTGTTCAACAAGGTTTTTGGCGGGCCTTTGACGGCAGACCAAATCTTTAAATTCTTTACGTATATGTTTGTCTGGCCAGGGGTATATGCGGCCAAGCTTATGGGGAAGATGATTGCTCTTTTGCCGTTTGTTTTCCTTTTGGCCCTCATCCGTAAGAATTTTAATCAAGAACGATTAAAGGAAGTGTGCTTTTGGATTTGGGTATCGTTCATTACAATTTGGGGGATTTGTTTGGTCAGTTTCTTGGATCCCCGGCATTACCGCTATGGAATCGCGGTCATGGCGGTGGCTGTGATCTTTTCTCTAGATTTTTTGTTGCGGGATTCGTTACGTCTGCCGAAGAAATTGATCCCTGTGATTGTCTTTTTTGTTGCGGTCCAAAATTGGTCGGTCCCGCTTCACCAGCGAAGTTTTGATTGCCCGAGTATGGCGGACAATATTGCCGTCTTA
>CAZAPN010000086.1:6099-6745 GCA_964487145.1 uncultured Planctomycetales bacterium
AATCTCATTTTTTATCATTATCCGAACAATGTGATTGTCTTTAGAGATTTTAGGCAGAATTTAAAGAAATTTTTATCAGGGGCTTGGGACACCGGAAACGGCGGGGCAACAGGATTATCGGCTTATCTATTGCCGACCCGGCCGCAGGTCGGACTTTGGTACACAAGCGTTGTTGGATGGAAATCGTATGAGGACCCTCAGGCGATTGTGGATGATTTGCATAGGGAAAAAATTTATTGGATTATGCGCGTCACGGATGGGAAATTAGTTTTTGAATCAGCCGAAGAATACGCCCAGAGAGCTGTTGGCTTTGACCGTTATCCTAAAGAGTTGTTTTATAATTATGATTTTCCGAAAGAGTTAGCCGAGGTTCACTATTGAGGTCCGCTATTAGGGAAGGGATATTTTATTCGAACTCTTATTGACAAGATTCACCTCTGAGGACTAGAATAGGAAATCTTTTTTAAGAAATAAGGAAGAATTTTAGGGGACACGGACCGATCGGTCCGTGTCCCCTGGTATTTTTAAATCACAGGAGATCAAAATGACAGGTGTCGAAAAATATTCACATAAAGTTGTTAAAAAAATCCGTTTCAGAATTCCTGATGTCCCGGGGGCCTTAGGAACGCTGGCCTTGCAGCTGGGG
>CAZAPN010000087.1:0-6659 GCA_964487145.1 uncultured Planctomycetales bacterium
GGCTAAAATATTGTGATGTGTCAAACCAACTTATTTAATTGAATTTTTCATTTTGTTTGTTTCGGGGGACTGCGCCGAGTTTTAGGTCGGCGCTGTCCCGATTTTAAAATTGGCGACCCCGGCCCGAGTCGAACGGGCGACCCACAGCTTAGAAGGCTGTTGCTCTATCCAACTGAGCTACGGGGCCGAACTACCTTAATATTCTTATAGAACGGTTCGGTCCCATCCCGAGCCAGTTAAAAAAATACTTGCTGGCGAGGGGCGGGGCCCAAAATTTTCTTCAAATTTATTTCCAACGATTAAACCTTATCAAGCGAAGCGACATTAGAAAGTCTTGCATTTATGGGGCCGCAGGCGACATAAATGCTAGGCTTTCTTGCCCCGAACCCTGTTCGGGTTCGGGGTAAATTCGCCCTTCTTACTTACGCTCCCTTTGGTCGCGTAAGTAAAGGGCTCATTATTATATCAATCTTAACAAATTTATCAAGAATGCCAAAAAAGTATCAAAATCAAGAAGGCTCTTTGGCTTTTTCCCTCTCTGTGTCAAGCAACTCAACCAAGGAAGCAAAATCCGGAGTTTTAACAACAAAACCAATGGCTCCGACCTCAATCACTTTCTCATGATCAATCTGTTCTACCTGTGATGCCACGATCACAACCTTTGTTTTCAACCCTTCCTTCTCTTTGATTTTCTTACAAACATCATAACCCGAAATATCCGGCAAATTCACATCCACGACGGCAAAATCCGCGTTCAATTCCAAGACCTTATCTATTCCGGACTGTCCCGTTTCACAAACGACAAGATGTTCGTAGCTGGCTTTTCCGACAAAATGCGTCATCAGCGTCTTCATCGTAGAATTGCTTTCAACAAAAACAACCTTTTCTTCTTTTTTGACAGGAACAACGGGACAAAAAACTTCTTTGATTTTGATTAAAAGATTATCTGGATTGAGCGGCTTTATTAAATAACCTTGAACTCCTTTTAATTGGAAAATCGGCTGTTTGTCCGCATGGGCGGTCAAAACAATCACCGGGACAAACCGATATTGGGGCATCTCTTTAAGGCGCATCATAAAGGTATAACCATTGACCCGGGGCATCTCGACATCCAAGACAATGAGATCCGGATTGGCTATGGACAATTTGCCAAGGGCATCCTTCCCATCTTCCGCCGTAAAAACTTGAAAACCTTCTTTGATGAGGCGAGATTCAGCGATCTTCCTGATCAAAGGATCATCATCAATAATAAAAATCCTTTTATTCATATTTTTTAGTCTCCTGACTCGAACGGATTTCGCGGACCGCCAATAACCGTTCCAACAAAGATCCTTTCACCGAGCCCTCTCCTAAAGACAAATCCGAGACAACAACACGATTCATGACATAAACACATTGGCCGTCACAACCTTTCTGACGATAAGCCCATGTCGCATGGATCGCATAGGGGCGGTCACTCAACATCCCCAGATAAAGCATGATGTGTCCCTTCAGATAAAGGATCGAGATTCCGGAAGTCGCATTTTTTAAAACATCCCTTTTGTCTTCGCCCGTTCCCTTTCTTGAAAAATCTCCCAAAAGTTTCCCGACGTTCGCCTGGGCCGCTGAATTCCGGGGCATTTTGATTCCGACGGTCGCAAAAATTTCCTGGATAAATCGGGAGCAATCCTGTTCGCCATACATGTCCCCCCAACCATAAGGAGCATTAAGCATCTTAAAAGCTTGGTCAATGATCGTCCTTGGCGTATACGGCAAAAAACCTAGATTCACCTCATCCTTCTTAAGATACCCTTTTGTCCAGACAACCTTGCTATCCTCGCCTTTGCGCGGAACCAAAACAACGAACCCTTTACCCTCATTTTGAATATCAACCGGCAACGTTGAACCCATTTTCAAATAATCATAATATTGTGTCATCTCGGGATTCAAATAAATATCTGCTTTAGGGCTGATAACAACGGCTAAATCAGTTTTATGAATGGCATCGCTAAAATCCTGATAGTCACAAAAAGCAACTTGCTCTTTTCTGACCCATCCGGAGCTGAGTTCGCTGATACCATAAACCCACAAACCATCTTTACTTTCGTGCAAAACCACAAGAGGCGTTCCGACATCCAAAGCGCTATTCTGGAGTTCATCAAAATCAATGTCCCCTGCTTTCGCAAACAGGCCTTCATCCGTCGGAAGAATGCGCTGGTCAGCATAATGGACGATAAGCCCATATCGAACCGTAATCTTTTCAGACAGACTCTCTAAGTTCATGTTCTCAAAAATCGGACTAAAGAATTCATTGCCGACAACAACTCCATTTGATCGGACGAAAAGTTGTTTGCGGATATTCGCCATCGACTCGTTAAGTTCCCGACTCAATCGATCCCCAGGATAAGAAATCCCTATGCTTAAAATGTTTTCTGTCAAATTTTGATCATCTCGGATCATGCGATTGAATTCGATGATGCCATCCGAAGTCATAATGATTTTATCGGGACCAGGATTTCGACTCACCCAAAAACCAGCCGTCTTCATCTGCCGATCCGTATGAGGAAGAAGGCTGGGTGCCCGCAACTCCTGCTGAGTGGAAAGAGAAACGCATCCGGCCAGAAAAAGGAACAAACAAAATAAACCTGCTTTTTTTCTTATCATTTTTCGTTTAAATTAAAGTGCAAATAATTTACAGACTTGTCCGGTTAATATCCCCAGATACGTCCCCACGATATTTCCTAAAATCGCCAACAAAAGCCCGACGGAGGCTAAGGACGGCTCATAAATCGCGGCCACAACCGGCGCAGAGGCTACTCCGCCGATATTGGCCTGGCTCGCTGAGACAAGCAAAAATAAAGGCGCTTTTAAAAGTCTTGAACCCGCGAGTAAAAATACCGCGTGAATAAAAACAATACCGAAACCGGCTAAAATCAAAAGGAAAGCCGCACCCAAATTTGCGATACTGGCCTTGGCGCCGATACAGGTCAGGACAAAATAAAGAATAATATATCCTATTTTCGTCGATCCAAAATCCTCTAATTTTCTTAAAGGTGTTGCCGATAAAATCAACCCTAACGTAGAAACAATAATGATCATCCAGGCATAAGTGGAAATCGTGTCTTTGATTTCCGGCAGGAATCCGGCTAAAAAACGCGATAAAAGACTCCCAAAAAACGCCAACCCTAAAATGATAAAAACTTTTTTGACTCGCCAAATATGCTTTTGTGCAGAAGTTGTTTTTAAAGCCTGCCGATTCAAATCATCCAAAATCCGTCGGTCCGAACGATTCCAGCGATCATAAATCGGTTGAAAACCAACCATCGCGACCAAAATGCCCATCCATACATAGGGAACAATGGTATCCACAATCACCATCGGCAAAAAAACATTGTCCGGCGTCCCCAAGGCTTCTTTCGCCGCAATCATGTTCGCACTTCCTCCGGTCCAGGAAGCTGACAATGCGCCAAAACCCGACCAAAATTGACCTCCGACCCAGCCTTTTAACAAAAGAAAAACCGTCACCGTCCCAACCATCATCCCCAAACTCCCGATAAAAAACATCAATAAGGCTGATCTCCCTAAACGAAAAATAGCTTTAAGGTCAACGGAAATCAAAAGTAAAATCAAGCTGGCGGGCAATAAGTTTTGCGTCACAACCGAATAAATCGGAGATTTTGAATCGATGAGCCCAACGGTCGAGGCGAGCATGGGTAAAAAATAGATCCAAAACACAGACGGGAGAAAATTGAAATATTTTTTGAATCGGGAATGCTGCGAAAGATAAAGAATCGCAATTTCGATGGAAAGAAGAATAAAAATAATTATCGTTTGGTTTCGAATCATTTTAAAAAAGTTATCGAGTTGACGGGTTGACGAGTTGACGAGTTGAATTGACCCAAAAATAAATTCTCATTTTAAAACTCGTTGAACTCGTTAACTCGCCAACTCCTCAGTTTTACTCATCCACTTTCTTCCTCCGAGAATCCGCGCGACCATCATCCCAGCCACGTTGTCGCCGACAGCATTGATCATGGTTGCAGCGGGATCCACCAACGTTCCGACCATCGTAATGATTGGCAATGCCTCTATCGGAAACCCATACAAGGTCACAATCAAAAGTTCTCCGAGCATCCCTCCGGCAGGAATCCCGCTAATCACAACTCCGCTCAGAATAGCAACGCCTAAAGCTGTCAAAACATTCCCTAAACCAGAAAAATCCATATTAAACAAACTAAAGAGCAAAGCTATTTTTAAAACAGCGGCCATGCACGATCCATCCATATGAATCGTGGCGCCGACAGGAATCACGACCTCGCGGATATCCTGAGGGGTTCCAATTTTTTTCGCCGCTTCTAAACTGGTAGGGATTGTCGCAATGCTGCTGCCGGTGGCCCAAGCGGTCAAGGAGGCCGGGATGATATTTCCCCAAAATTTTTTAAAGCCCTTCTTCCCTCCGGCCAAAAGCGCATAAACAGAAAAACCAAAGAAAAAATAAAAAAGGGTAAGAGGATAATAAACAACCATCGCCTGAAAATAAGAGCCCAATAGCTGCGGACCAAAAACACCGACGAGATAAGCAAAATAGGCCCCCAATCCAACCGGGGCATAATACATGACATATTTTAAGGCCCGTCCCATCACTTCATTGCCGGACAAAAGGAATTGAACAAACGCCTTTCCCTTTTCCCTGACCGAAGAAGCTGCCAGACCTATCAAAAGCGAAAACACAATCAGCGCTAACATATTTTTCCGGGACAAAAGATCTCCAAAATCAGCAACAGTAAATGCCTTAACAATCTGCTGCATCACGGTGATTTGTTGGGACTGAGTCGATTGATCCAAATGCGCTTGAAGATTCAGGGCTAACGGAAAAATTTTTACTCCCAAAATCATCAGCAAAGAAGAAATCGCTCCTGTCACAACAAAAATGATAACCATCCAGAACATAATCCGGCCGAGACGCTTTAAATCGGTCATGGAAGCAACCGTCGAGGAAATGGAAAAAAAGACCATGGGAACAACGATTGTAAAAAGTAAATTAAGGAAAATATCGCCGAAGGGTTTAAAAACAACCGACCTTTCTTTAAAAAGGACACCGAGCAAAGAACCCAAGCCGATCGAAAAAATCAGTAAAATCGAAAAGCCATAATTTTTCAAAAATAAGGATTTGCCCTTCAGCATTATAGATCTCTCCATTTCTCTTCGGAAACGATCCCTTGGTAGCGCCAATGCCAAGGTTCATATGTGATCCCGGATTGGGAATTCTTCGGATAAGACAACACAAAACCAAATCGGCCGGCATTCTTTAAGAGCCATTCATACTCAGGCAAAACTTCAAATTCAAGGGGATTATCTTCCCCATTGATTCCATCTTCATTGATAAAATCAAGGGCTTGATGTTTCACAGAACCGTGCTCGCTGTATCCAGGAAGAGCGACAAATTTGACAGTTTCACGGATGGAATAATCATGATTTTTTAAATAAAAAACAAACAAATACAGCTGATAGGCGCTCGAGCGATAACCGGATTCAATGTAAAGTTTCCTGCCAAGGTCTTTTTGCATCGCCTCCATCATCACCTTATATTTGGCATAAACTTCTGGCGGAAGAAATTGCGGAGCAAGGATCCGCGTTTCCCCTGGCTTGCCCGGGACACCGACCATCTGGCCCCGGATGAGGACAAGGTCTTCTTTTCCGGTCGCGATCCCCTGGAAAGGGATACGCACGTTAAGTTTTTTGGCGTCAAGATTCCGGAAATTTTTCAAGAAGGACCTTTCCCTTTTAGTCAATGGACGGTAGAGTTCATCAAATGTCAAAGTCGCAAGATTTTTTTCTTGTTCGCGCTTCTGAATTAACGGAGTTAGCTTAACGAGCAGTGATTCTACTTTTTTGATGTCTTTTTCGGAAAGCCGATCAAGATTTAAAGCGGCATGAACCGGAGAAACAAATAGAACGACAATCGAAACAAGGGATAAAATCCGTAAAAACTTTTTCATAAATGACCTCTGCCTCCTTAGTGAGTTCCAAATTGAGTTCGAAGAATTTTAAAACAAGAGCCTAACTTATGCGACTATTTTAACGGGGGAAGAATCCCAATGCCAGCTTTAACTTTTTTTAAATGATAAACACCCCGAGAATTTAAATGAGGATTTTGTTCTGATTCTCCTCGGACAAAAAAAGGAGTATCAAGGTCTACAAAATCAAATCCCCCTAATCCCGCGGCAAAATGAGCGGCCGCCGTTGAAGACAGATTGCTTTCCATCATAGCGCCGATCATGAGTTTAAGTCCCGACTTCCTGACAAACTCAGCCATTCTCTGGGCTTCAAAAAATCCGAATTTCATAAGCTTGATATTCACGGCATCCGCGTAGCGGCCTCGAATAATCTTTTTTACGTCTTTAAAGGAAGAAATACTTTCATCGGCACAAACAGGAACCCAAGATTCTCGCGTGACAGCCCGCAATCCTTCCCAATCATCTTTGGGAACGGGCTGTTCGATGAGGACCGGATGAATTTCATGAGCGGCTAATTGTTTTAAAAAATCTAAGGCGGAGTTGGCCGTAAAACTTTGATTGGCATCAATCAGGATTTTTGTTTTGGGAGCAACCTGACGGATAACAAGGATGCGACGAAAATCTAAATCGTGGTCCTTCCCGACTTTGACTTTGAACGTTTGG
>CAZAPN010000088.1:0-6651 GCA_964487145.1 uncultured Planctomycetales bacterium
GCATACCCGGTGTATCAATAAAGACAATTTGTCCCCTCTCCTCGGTATAGATTCCCCGGATCGAATTGCGTGTCGTTTGCGGGACATGGGAAACAATCGCGACCTTTTCTCCCAAAATGCAGTTAACCAACGTCGATTTGCCGACATTGGGGCGACCCACAATCGAAACCATTCCTGATTTAAAAATTTTATTCGTTTTTTTAGTCATCGGTTTAAAAAGAAAAATATTTGATCAAATCTTTCATCCGTCGGTTCACTTGATCTAATGTCAATGATGCTGTTGCCTCAACGCCAAATCCCTCCACATTAAAGGAAGCGACCGTCGTTGCATAAAGAATTGCTTTTTTTAACACCTTCTCCGTCATTTTTCCTTTTTGACACAAATACCCCATCAGCCCTCCGGCAAAGGTGTCTCCGGCGCCGGTCGGATCAACAACTTTTTCAATGGGATAGGCCGGAAACGAAAAAATGAACTTGTCACAATAAAATAAAACACCATGCTCGCCCTTTTTAACAACAATGTATTCGGGGCCCAGTTTCCTTAAGTCCTTCGCCGCTTTAATTAAATTATTTTCTCCTGTCAAGGCACGAGCTTCTCCGTCATTCGCGACAAAAAGGTCCACCCTCTTCATTAATTTCAATAAAGAAGGCCTCTTATGATGGATCCAAAGGTTCATGCTATCCAGTCCGATAAATTTAGGTTTTTTCACAATATCCAAAAGCCCCATTTGCATGTCCGGATCAATGTTCGCAAGAAAAATATTAGGGATGCATTCCTGGTGTTTGCAGACACGAGGAACAAATGCCGTTAAAACCCCCAGTTCCGTCGCCAAGGTCAGGGCGGTATTTAGATCTTCTTTTTTATATTCTCCGTCCCAACGAAATGTTTTACCTTCGACACGCTTTAATGATTCAAGATAAATGCCTTTCTTTTTCAAGAATTTCACGTGTTCTTCGGGAAAATCTTTTCCAATGACAGCCACCAAATGAACATCCGTAAACAGTCTGGCGCTCATGCAAAAATGGGCAGCCGACCCGCCGAGCATATCGCGACGCTCACCTTCGGGGGTTTTGACGTTATCTAAGGCAACTGTGCCTATAACAATCAAACTCATTTCTTGTCCCTTTCCCTTAATTATGTTTGCTTTCGTCAGACATGGCCTTGTTCAAAAGATTCAAATACTTTAATCGGATGAGCCAAATACATAGATAAAACGCACCTATCGGAAATAATAAGAAGAAAAATGTTATCTGACCCAAAAAAATTATCGTAAGATAGAACTCGACATTAACTTTTTTGGAAAAGATGAGTTCTTCTTTTAAGCGTTTCTCTAAAAAAGTTTGAGGTTGTATCTGATAAATCTGATGCAATTGGGCATAATAGGTCGTTGACTCTAAATTCTTTAATCCGATTTGTTGAAGGCGGACAAAACCCAGATTTGCGATTATTAAAATGATTAACCCGAAAACCAAGAAAAAAATATTCATCTTTCTGGCTTGCGCGACATGTTTCTTCTCTTTCTCCGAAAGCATTTGTCACCTCTTTCCTGATTTACCCGCTTCGCAAGGAACGGTCGCGACCGTTCCCTAGGTCCCATTCTATTCGCCTATAATTTTTACCAACACGCGCTTCTTTCGCCTGCCGTCAAACTCACCGTAGAATATTTGTTCCCACGGGCCGAAATCAAGCTTCCCATTTGTCACCGCAACCACCACTTCTCTTCCCATGACTTGTCTTTTTAAATGCGCATCGCCATTATCTTCACCCGTATTGTTGTGCCGATATTTTGAGATGGGCTCATGCGGGGCTAATTTTTCTAACCAATCATCATAATCCTGCAACAAACCATCTTCATCATCGTTAATATAAACGCTGGCCGTAATATGCATGGCATTCACGAGACACAGTCCCTCTTTAATGCCACTTTTGGTCACAATCTCCTGGACTTTGTCGGTAATATTGATGTAATCCCGACGACTTTGGGTATTGAAAAAAAGTTCTTCGCGATAACTTTTCATAGAAAAAATCCTTATTAGTTTTCAAGTTGGCGAGTTCATCGAGTTGACGAGTTAAAACACTCTTTATAACTCGACAACCCGTCAACTCGCTAACTCGTGAACTCGCCTCACCCTGCTTCGCCAAAATGCTTTCGCGTTTGGCTTCGCAGGGTTGATCCGCCTTTTCTCTTTCCCTACCTCTGGCAGATGAATAAAAGTTGTCGGCGGATCAAAACGCCTGATTAACCCCAAACCAAAAATGCGTATCGTCTTCCTCGGAATCATTAATCGCCCGGGCTGCGTCAAAACGTAAGGTCACCTTCTCTAAAAAGGAACCCAGATTGACCGTGAATCGTAAGCCTAGCCCGGCATCTTTGCGCAATTTCACATCATCCCAATTTTGATACCAGCTCTGCCCCACATCACCGAAAATAACGCCGCCAACCGATTCAAATCCAATGAAATTATCGAATAATCGTAAATCAAGATTATCAAGAAGAGGAAAACGGTATTCCAAGCTTCCCAAAGCGGTGCGCGCGCCCCGAACATCTTTCCGGTCATAACCGCGTAATCCATCCCATCCACCCAATTCATATAAATTCTTGTCCGTCGGAAAACCCCACCCGTGCTTAAATCTCAAGGCCACTTTACTTTTGAGGGTAACCCCCTTATAAAAAGAAGCATCCAAAACGCCCCGATAAAAATATTGTGTCGCACCCAAGAAATGCCCTGAATTTTCAACCAAAGTATCGACACGAAATCCTTGAGAAGGATCCCAAAAAGGTGTGGCCCGTTCAAAATGCAAAGCTGCGCCTGTGATCGCTTCATCTTTTTTCAAATAAGAAACGTTACGGGTGCCTTCACGATTGACAATATCTTGATTCAGGCTTCGATCGCGCAACAAATAAACCGTGACATGATCGTTCATGCTCGTCAAACTATAAGCGGCTGGCCATAATTCCCGGCGATAATAAACTTTACCGCCGGCCAAGTCCTCCGCCCCGTCTTCATAATCGGTTGTATTAAAAATCTCAACCCCCGCCGTTGCCTGCTTATGAAAAACATTATTCAACTGATAACCAAAACGCGAATGCTGCAATTGCTCTTTGAACTCATAGTCCGTCGCAGAATAAAAATTCCAATCATACGGTTTTTGTAAAGAGGCCTTCATACCAAAACCATTGCCGGCCAACTCTGGGCCCACAACAAGATTATAAGAATCTTCTGGCAGAAATAACGGCATGTCATATAAACCGAGATACAGCGGAACAGATTTCAAAAAAAGTTTTCGGGGAAAATTATTGTTTGTCTTATCGATATCCAAAATTTCTTGTCTGGGATCCAAAAAGACGCGCTGAATCCGAGATTGTCCTTCAAGAGAAAATTCTTTGACCCGTTCTTTGCCGTCCCAGGTCAATGATTCCGTTGTCCCGTCAGCCAAGTGCGCTTGAATCTGAACAGGCATGGCCACGTCTTTTTTATTCTCAACGATAATCTTTTGATTTTTTACACTCTTAATACCAAGATCGCAAACCTTAGCGGAATAAAGCCACTCATCAAAAAACCACTGTAAATCTTGTCCGCTTTCTTCTTGGCAAATCTTTTGTAAATCCGCGATCGAAAAATTTTTGAACTGATAATCTTTAAAAACACGCGCAAAAACCCGATTGAAAACCGACTCGCCCAAAAGATCATGAAGCATCTCCACGACCCGCGTTCCTTTCCCATAAGCCAAAGAAAAAATACTGCTGGGCTCCTGATAGCTCGAAAGCTTACTCACAACAGGAAAATTTAAATTCGTCCGGCTTAAAAGTTGGTAACGATAATCGCGCGTGCGCCGAAAAGTCATGTTCGGCAAGAGCCATTTTAAAATTTTCGGAAGCTCCACAACTTCGGCATCAGGCCCGTATTTGTCTTCCAGATGTTTTAAAACAAAATAAGAATTCACCCCTTCCTCAAGCCACATCTGCGAAAACTCATCAATCCCCAAAACATTAAAAAACCATTGGTGTCCTGTTTCATGGGAAATCAAAAAATCAAAATACCGCGATAAGATTCGTTTGGGGAGCTTATAAACACGTGTATCAATAAAAATCATGTTCCCCATTTGTTCCCCGCCGTAACCTAAACAAACCGGGGCGATGCTGAATTCCGAATAGGGATAAGGGCCGAACTGTCTTGTATAGCTTGCCATCAAATCTTTAGCGGCATTCAGGGCCTCCCGGCCGTGAAATTCATCCCCAAACAAATAATAAGATTTGATTTTGGTCCCGTTCATATCGATCTCTTCCATTCGATAATCCGGGCTTAACGCCAATGTCATTTCGCGGACCGGCTGCCTGGTTTTAATCGAAAGTTTTTTCTTACCATCGGAAAGATTCGCTTCGCCTTGAAGAACACCAGAATGAATTACCGTCTGATTTTGATCAATCGTCAATTCCAAATCATATTGGGCCGCTTCGCTAAAAAAGGGACGGTGAAAGGGATAAAACGGATGGTTGTTCCAACCCTTCTCATTCATCACAGACAAGATGGGATACCAACGCGACAGCGCTATGATATTTTGGTTCCAGCCAAATCGGCCATAGGCATGCGGGATTTTAAGATTAAAATTTAATAAAATTTTGACCGATTCTCCTGGCTTCATTGCTTCAGGCAAAGTGATTTTTAACAGCGTCTCGTCTTCCCCCTCGATGTTATACGAAGCATTTTTCGAATTGACTTCAACCGAAGAAAATTTCATCTCGGGAGGCTGAAATCCGCTAGGAAATGGGTCCACCTTAAAATACCCGGCGTAACGTTTCATGAAAGCAATTTCTTTTGCGGAAAATTTTCGGTTGGGATAAATATGGAAATAGACTTCTTTAAGGTCCTCCTGGACTGGGTTTGTAAAGGTAACCGTTTCGCTTGCGGTAATTTGTTTTGATTGAACATCGATCGATGCCTTAATCGCATATTGAGGAAATTCCGCGGCGAATGCGCGAGAAACTTCAACCCCAACCAAAAAAATTAAAAAAGAAAAGATAAAAACAATTGTGCGTCTCATCAATCCTATGATCCTTCTTTAAAAATTAGTTGTCGTCTTTGATCGGCTGCTTTTGATGCTGGAACCTCTCGGCAAATTTAATGCGCTTCCCGATCGGGGGATGATCATAAAACAAAATTTCATGGACTAGACTCGGCTCAAATTCCGCAAGATTCATGTTCCCCAATTTATACATCATGCCGATAAAGTCCGTCGGATTCTGGGTGATTTCGAGGCTATAACGGTCAGCTTCTATTTCTAACTTTCGGCTATAGGCGTTCAAAAGAGGCATCGCGCAAAAACCAAAAACTAAAAACGCTAAAGCGACCATCGGAAAAAATGCGATATCCTCCAGGCGCGAAAGCCCAAACAAAGGAAGCGTTCCTTTTAAAAATTTGTCAATCAAGAAAAACGCAACAAAGGTCAATAAGGCGTTAGAAAAAATTAACTTTAAAATATCTCGATTTTTATAATGCCCGATTTCATGGGCCAAAACCGCCTCGATTTCTGAGATGGAAAAATCAGAGATAAGGGTGTCTCCTAAAACGACACGGCGGCTTTTCCCTAGCCCGCAAATAAAAGCATTCGCTTTTTTGGTTTTACTCGACAGGTTCAGGGCATAAACATTCTGGACCGGCAGGCCGCATTTGCGGAAAAGTTCTAAGATTTTCTCGCGGAGAGCTTCGTTTTCAATTGGCGAATATTTATAAAATAACGGGACCAAAATATTCGGCGTAATTTTAGCCAAAAAGACCGTCAAGAACAGCCAAAAAAATCCGGCGAGTACCCACCAAAATGACGGAAAGCGTCCAATAAAAAAATAGACGACACCGACGGCAACGCACGTTAACACAAAACTTAATATCGCCTTTTTGATTTCATCCCCCAGCCACGCGCCAAACTTTTGATTGGAAAGTTGAAACTGATGCTCCAAAAAATAGCCCTCATAAACATTCAAGGGAAATCCAACGAAAAACATCCCTAAACTAAAAATTAAAAGATAAATCGAGTTAAGGACCACGCTCCCTGCGGTCACGCCGAAGGCAAACTCCCGCAAAGCAATTGACCAACCGCTGACTTGAAAAGCTAAAAGAACCACCCCACTAAAGAAAAGATTAACAAAAAACAAACGATTTTTAATCTGATGATATGTTTTGGCGTTTTTCACTTTTTCCATCATGGTTCTTGTTGCGTTTGGCCTCGTGCGGGCACTCGTTTTGAAAATTTTTCAGAAAGAGATTGAAAACGATTGTCCTCGCGCAAATTCTTAAGGTCCTGGTCTTTCATCAGATGCTCAAAGTCATTGTATCCATTCTGCATGGCGAATTGGATGGCGGCAAAAGCCTTGTCCATATCTTTGATGAGGGAATAACTGCACGCTAGATTATAAAACACGATCGGATCATCAGGCTTTAATTGCGACAACCGGCGGTCAATCTCAAGGCCCTTTTGATAAAGACCTTTTTTGGTATACAATTCCCCCAAAACAACCAACGCTTCGATAAAATTCGGCTGTTTTGTTATGACCCCTTCGAGGAAATGGATTTCGAAATCAAGGTCTTCTTTTTGTTTAGGAATTTCGTTTGTCACTTGCCGGTCCTTTCCAGACTAAGACATTGCTTCACATC
>CAZAPN010000089.1:0-6601 GCA_964487145.1 uncultured Planctomycetales bacterium
GCAATTCATGAACGTCTGCATGCCGACCGTAAAAAATGGCAGCAAAATAAGAACAGCAATAAGAAGTTCTACCAACGTTAGCCCTGCCTGATCAGCTTTTTTAAATTTCATACTGCCTCCCAAAATAAAAAGTTTTCTCTAAAACTAATGATAACTATAACAAAAAAACCCATCCCTTGCAAAGGAATAGGCTTTTTTTACCGTTTAATACGATAAATAATTCCGTTGAAGAATAATTACGGTAACTGGCTGTCCTGAGTGTTCTATCGAGGACCCTTTAGTTTTGCCCTTACGAGGTTCAACACTCGATCGGCCTCGTAAGGCTCCGCAATGCCCGTCATAAATTAAACATTACGGAGGCCCCTTCCTTTCGAAAGGTTTGCCCTTGTCACATTACTCCTAGTTGAAGTATAGCACATTTTAATTCAAATTGCCGGCTTTAAATCCAAACGGACAAACCGGGACAAACTCGGACATTCTTAAGAATTTAGGGGAGGAAAACGCTTGGAGGCAGTCCCGCCGAAGGCGGGACTGCCTCCAACACTTCGACGACGCCCCTTCGACTTCGACTTTTCTAAGAAAACACGGCCCCAACCTTTTGAACTTCACAGATGAAAACTTATTGGATCTTTTGGTTTTTCGGGCTCTTTAAATCTTTCAAGCAGTTCTTTAATAGCCGCAAACACTAGTTGAAATTGGCCGTCATATTTCTTTTCCATGGCTTCAATTTTCTCTTTCAACTCTTTGTGCGTTGAGATCAATTCCCTTAATTTGATAAAAGTCCTCATAATAGCGATATTGACCTGAATGGCCCTTTCGCTATTCAGAATACTAGAAAGCATGGCGACACCTTGTTCCGTAAAAACTAAAGGGGTTTTCCTGCGACCACCCCAACTTGATGTCGCAAATTGCGATATCAAGTTGTCAAACTCCTGTTTCGTTAGCAGAAACATAAAATCTTCCGGAAAACGTTTAATATTCCGTTTAACCTGTTCATTTAATCGCCCAGTTTTAACACCATACAAAGTCGCTAAATCCGAATCTAACATGACCTTTTGCCCGCGGATCACATAAATCATATTCTGAATAATCTCTTGAGAAAGCACATTCGCCTTTAATCTTGCTATATCTGATTTCTTTGGCATTTGATCTCTTTTAAGATACTCTTCCATTAATTTTAAGGTGCCAAATTGGCACCTTAAAGCTAAATCTTGTTCACAACAAAAAAAGACAACCCTCGCGCTAAAGAATTGTCTTTGTTAGATTGCGAAATATTATAAACCGTTATGACTTCAGGTTGAAGTATACCATAGGGAATAAAAAATACCAACTATCAGAAAAATCTGAAGGTCCTAATGAAGGGCTACTGACAGCAAAAACTTTTTACAGGCCCAAAAGCTCTTTAATCTTCGCCAGCAACTCTTCCGCCTGAAAAGGTTTCGTGAAATAGGCTTCGGGCTTCATTTGTTCGTCGAAAATCTTGTCGTTCTGCCCTTGGCGGGCGGTGAGCATGATAATGGGGATATGCCGATAATCTTCATTGCCTTTCAATAAACTGCACACGGTAAAACCGTTGAGCTTAGGGAGCATGATATCGAGTGTAATCAAATCGGGCTTTTCGGATTTAGCTTTTTCTAAACCCGAAACGCCGTCAACCGCAGTCAAAACTTCATAGCCCTCCGCCTTCAGCCTCATTGCAAGCATCGAGGCAATCGCCGGTTCATCTTCGATAATCAGTATTTTCTTTTTCATGTTTAACCTTTTGGGACTCAAAAACAAAATGACCTATTTCGGGCCCATCATGACTCCCATTAACCTCGACAAAAACCCAATCAACACAATCATGACCCCCAAGATAACGATCCCCATAAAAATAAACCCGATATTCTGAAAATTCAAATTTTTCTTTCGTTTTTCGGCATCATAGATGAGAACGCTCAATTTCGCCTCATCAATCTCTCCGTTAGCACCTCTCAACAAGCCAGCGTTAATCCTGAGAGACGTGGCATAGGTGACCAATTTCTGATTGCGCTCTTCGTTGTCCGGAATTGATAAAATTTCTTCAAGAGGCGTCATATTTTACCTTTGATATGCTTCGCGATTTTCTCAAGCAAATCTTCGGTCTTAAAAGGTTTCAGAAGATAATCTGTCGCGCCAAAAAGAGAATGAATGTCTTTAATGAAATCTTTTTCCAAGGGCTTGGCCGTAAAAACAATAATCGGAATATGCTTTGTCTCATCATAACAACGGGCCTCATCGCAAATTTCATACCCGTCTTTATACGGCATCATGATATCGAGTAGAATAAGGTCGGGCTTTTCTTCTCGAATGGTATCAAGCGCGTCCCTCGAATCATTGAGCGTGACAACCGCATATCCGGCGTTCGTCAGCCTTTTTTTAAGGACCTTGGTCAAATCAATCTCATCATCAATGACTAAAATTTTCTTTTTCAACTTAGCCTCTTTCGTTGAATTCTTCTTAAGCCAAATACTTCTCGAGATCTTTTACAAACGACAATTCATTAAAACGTCCAATATAGGCATTCGCTCCCGAATCCAAACAAGCTGTTTTGGATGTATCGGTAGCCAAAGCTTTTTGCCGCACTGAAGACTCCCCTAAATCTTTCACTTCAAAATAACTATAAATCAAAATAGGCTTTTTGTCCACCTGAGGCATTTTTCTCATGATGCCGACCAAATCCTGCGACGGGATATCATCCATTGGGACTTCCAGCACCACAACATCGGGAATGAACTGGACGACTTTGGTTAAAACACCCGGGCCGTTAGTGGCAATCTCCGTCGTGCATCCCACCTTTTTTAACAAGATGCTCATCTTTTCCAATAATTCCGCATCGTTCCCCGCGACCAAAATCTTTTTGCTGCTTTTGACGGCCGGTGCCCCATGGATCAAGAGCGTCTCCACCTTCGAAAGAAGATCCTGACTGTCAAAGGGTTTGGCTAAAAAATCATCAACCCCCATGGTCCGGAACGAATCTTCCATTTTTCCGCGCGCGGTCAAAACAAGGACTGGGATCGAGGCGATCGTTTTATTCTTCTTTAACTCTTTATAAAACGTAAACCCATCCATGATCGGCATCAAAACATCCGTAATAATCAAGTCCGGAAGTTCCTGCAAGACTTTCGCTAACCCTTCATGACCATTGGCCGCCGTGATGACCTCATACCCGACACTTCTCAAACGGGCCACCACCATCTTTGAGATATCTTCTTCATCTTCCACTACGAGAATTTTCTTTACGAGATTCGTCATAAAAGTCTCTTTCCTTTTTAAAATTTATTTAGATAAGATTGTCGACAAGGGCCACAACTTTTTCAAAACTCTCGGTTTTTTGAACAACCGGCACAGCCAAAGAACCCGTTTTACCCATTTTATCTATATCCACCTCAAAAGCTGTCAACAAAATAACAGGGATGCTGGCGGTCGCCGGATTTTCTTTAAGCCGTCCTAAAACCTCATAACCGTTCATACGGGGCATATCAATATCCAAAATAATAAAATCCGGTTTCGATTGTTTGACCGCTTCCAAACCTTGAACACCGTCAAAGGCCGCCTGCGTCATATAACCGCGCAACGAAAGACGTTTTTTAAGGATCTCCACTAGCTCTGCATTGTCATCCACAACCAAGACTGTTTTGGGCTTGAGGATTTCTTTTTTGGTAAATTCGACCCATTGTGATAACGTTTTCGGTTTCAAAGAAGAATCAGCCACCCCCCAGTTTAAAACAACATCAATCCGTTTTTCATTAAAAATAAAATTGTGTTTAGCGATCGAGTCTTTCGCCTGTCTTCCCAGGGAATTGGCGAGCGTCTTATCCGCATTCCGCTGAAGAATAAAAATGCAATCCTCTTCATAGGGGAAAATACGTTTACCCGCATGCGAAATGGTTTTATTCAGCAAAACAAGTGCATCGCTCAAGACTTGTCGTCGGGCATCGGCCCCGAATGTCTTTGAAACGCTTTCCAAGTTCGCGAACCTGATGACCAGCAAAGAAGAAACCGCGGCTTCGTTCAAAATATTTTGACATTCAAGCTCGAAATCCTTTTTCATTCTTTCAAGGCCCGGCAATAAAACCGAAAACGTGCTCCCTTGTTCCGGTTCGCTTTCGGCCCAAATTTGTCCCTCATGCAGTTCCACCAGAGCCTTACTGATCGCCAGCCCTAATCCTGTCCCTTTGATCCCGGGCCCATCGTGGCGATTGAACTGCTGGAATTTCTGAAATAGTTTGCTTTGATCTTGCAAAGAAATCCCAATACCGCTATCTTTGACCGTAAAAATAAAATCCTGCTGGCGCGGATTCAAGGCGATGTGAATATTCCCATTCGGAGGCGTGAATTTAACGGCGTTACTCAAAAGGTTCGTAAAGACCTGGATGATTTTATCGGCATCAACATAAAGGACCACGTCGTTCGCGGGAAACTGAAGTTCAATCGTTATTTTTTTAGGTTCGGCGATTTTTTGAAAAGAAACAATTAAATCCGTCAAAAGTTTTTTGGCATCGGTCAAAGTCCGACGCAAATCTAATCGACCGGCTTCGATTTTCGAAATATCCAAAAAATCATTAATGATCATCGTGAGCCGCGTGACAAATTGCTTCGCCGTCATCAATAAATCTTTTTGTTCTGTTGTGACAGGGCCAGCGATCCCATCGATGACCAGGCTCATGCCCTCGGTCACAATGGCGAGCGGGGTCCGTAATTCATGCGACACAATCGTAACAAAATCCGATTTGACTTTATCCAACCGTTTTAATTCTTCGTTTTGAAAAACCACCCGTTCATACAAACGGCTTTTTTCAATCGCGAGGCTCAACTGCCCGGCAATTTCGCGAAAGACTTCGATGTGGACATTCTGATAAGCATTGCGTTGTTTATGAGAGAAAAAAACAAAGCCGATGGGTTTTCCGGAAACGACCAAAGGGCATGTCAAGCTGGAACACATCCCCTCTTCCACCACTCGACGGGTCGAGTCAGATCGGGGATGCTCTTTTAAATAGGAAGGTAAATCATTTAAAATTCGGGGCTGACCTGTTTCAATAATTTTCTGAAGACTGCTCCCGGCCATCACAGCGGCATAACCTTTGGCAAGCTTAATTTCAGAAACATCCGAACGGTTCCAAAAAGATGTCACAATCCGGCCGTCTTTTTCGAGGAAAGAAACGCCAATACGGTGATAAGGAATCACGGTTTTAAGAGAATCATAAATCTCATCCAAGACCTGCTCTAACAAAAGACCCGAATTAATTTTTTCCGTGATCCGCAACAACTGCGAAAGTTCTTCCACACGCTGCTGGACAGAAATCCCCAACGCGTTAATAGCCCGGGAAAGAACAGCAAAATCATCGTTGCCATCCGCCGGGACAGGGCGGAAAACACCGCCTTCTTTCAAAGACTGCAAGGCGAAAAGCAGTTCTTTCATTCTTGAATCGCTCATACGCCGATCAAACCCTCAATCATTTTCATAAGATCTTGGGATTCAAAAGGTTTTTTAATAAATCCCTGAACGTGGTATTCTTTGACTTTTTCTTCAACATCCATAATCCCTGAAGAAGCGGTAAAAAAGACAATTGGAATGGTGTACCAATCCGGATTTTCTTTGATCTGCTGACACAAACGATAACCGCTCATCCCCAAAGGAAGAGACAAATCCAGCAAGATTAGATCTGGTTTTTTATTTTTCATAAGCGTCAGAGCTGCTGGGCCGTCGGAAGCCGACATGACTTCATAACCAGCTTTGACAAGACGAAAAGAAACCACCTTCACAATCGCCTCTTCATCATCAATAATCAATATTGTTTTGGGCATTTATCTCTCCCTCCTTTCCATGATCGGGAGAACAAAATGAAAAGTCGTGCCCTTCCCGAACTCGGACTCAATCCAGATCTTCCCGCCGTGCTTCTGGACGATTTCTTTACTGATAACAAGCCCAAGTCCTGTGCTTCCGGTTTTTTTGTATTGAATCGGCGCCACTTGCGAAAAACTTGAGAATAATTTCGGGATATCGTCTTGTTTGATACCGATCCCGGTGTCGCTCACCGAAATCCGAACGGCATTAGGCCCTTCATGCATAGCGACCACAGTCACTTTGCCCTGATCCGTAAATTTAATCGCATTATTGATCAGATTCGTTAAGACCTGAATAATTTTGTCCTTATCCAGATGAACGAGCGGAAGCCGCGGACTCACATTCAAAAGAAGGTCTAGCCCCTTGTTCCTGGCCAAAGGCATCATCGTTGAATAAACTTCATCCAACAACTTGGGTAAATCCGTTTCCTGACTGTAAAACTCCATGCGTCCGGATTGAAGCTTTTGAAAATCCAACACATCATTAATGAGCCGCGCCAGACGGTCGACATTACGTTTCGCGGTCTCGATAAAATCTTTTTGCTCAGCATTGATTTCTCCAGCGGACCCGTCATAAACAATGTTGATGCTTTCTTTGATAGCGGTCAAGGGCGTGCGAAGCTCATGCGAAACCATGCTGACGAAATCATCCTTGACTTTCTCAAGGCGCTTGCGCTCGGTCACATCTTCAGCGACCTTGATATAGTGAATGATTTTTCCGACGGAATCACGGATA
>CAZAPN010000090.1:0-6579 GCA_964487145.1 uncultured Planctomycetales bacterium
CAGGATATTTTGATTGAAGAGGGAAAGATTCAGAAAATCAGCTCTTCCCTTGATAAAAAAGCGGACCAGGTTGTTGATGCCAAAGGAAAACATGTTTTGCCTGGGTTTATTGATATGCATGTTCATTTAAGGCAACCTGGATACGAATATAAAGAGACGATTGAGTCCGGCTCAAGGGCGGCCGCCAAGGGCGGTTTTACGACGATCATGTGCATGCCGAATACTGATCCTGTGATTGATAATGCGGCGATCGTGGAAGGGATTTTAAAAGAGGCAAGGCGTGTAGGCTTAGTCAATGTGATCCCAATCGGTGCAATTTCCAAAGGTCAGAAGGGCGAAGAGCTTTCGGATTTGATGGAGTTAAAAGAGGCCGGTTGTTTAGCGATATCAGATGACGGGAAATCTGTTCTCAACAGTCAGCTTATGCGGCATGCGATGGAGTATGCCAAAATGACAGGACTTTTGGTGATTGATCATTGCGAGGATCATTCTTTGGCTCAAGGTGGAGTCATGAATGAAAGTTATAATTCCACTTTGTTGGGATTGAAAGGAATTCCAGGAATTGCAGAAACGATTATCATTGCGCGCGACATCGAATTAGCGCGATATTTAAAGGCAAAAATCCATCTGGCCCATGTGAGTTTGAAAAGGTCCGTCGAGCTTATTAGGGCGGCCAAGGGCGAAGGCATTGAAATCACCGCTGAGGCGACCCCGCACCATTTTAGTTTAAGTGATGAAGCCGTTAAAAATTTTGATACGAACACAAAGGTGAATCCGCCATTAAGGGCAAAAGAGGATGTTGATGCCATCAAAAAGGCCTTGCAGGACAATTTGATCGATACAATCGCCACTGACCACGCGCCTCATGCGCTTGAGGAAAAAGAGTTGGAATATGATAACGCACCTTTTGGGATTATTGGTCTTGAGACAGCTTTTGGCTTGAGCATGACAGAGTTGGTCCATCCGGAAATTATTTCTTTGTCTCAACTCGTCGATAAATTATCAACGGCTCCGGCAAGAATAATCGGATTAAAGGACAAAGGAATCATTAAGGAAGGTTTTGATGGAGATCTTGTGATCGTTGATCTTGAGAAAGAATGGATTGTGGAAAAGGAAAAATTTGTTTCAAAGTCACATAATTCCCCGTTCATCGGCCGTCAGCTTAAGGGGATGGTTTTAAAAACAATTTATCATGGGAAAGTGGTTTATTCTGCAGAATAATCCTGAACCGATAAAAGTTTGCCAACCATTTGAGAACGTAGTAGAATACTTTCTTCATAAAGAATATAGAAGCGGCTTTCTCCTTTCCGCGGCCTGTTAGCCTTGGCACGGGGAAAGCTTATCCAGAAAAGATCTTAAGAATTCCGCCTCTTCTTGGCCTTTTGGGCCTCGGAAGGGCGCAGTTTGATCTCTGTAATGATTATAATTACTTTTCCGTCTCTTCTCGGCTTTTTGGATCGAGAAGGGGCGTAAATATTATAAAAGTATTAAGATTATTTGCGCCTCTCCGCCTTTTCTGTGAATTGGCAGTGGTGGGCGGAGCGGCGCAAACTTCTCTGTAAAAAGCATAGACATAGTCTTGCGCCTGTAGCTCAACGGATAGAGCACTGGCCTCCGGAGCCAGTGGTGCAGGTTCGATTCCCGCCAGGCGCATTGATTTTAAGGAAAACATGGAAAAACTATTAAAAAGTCGCAAAATTTGCATTTCTGTCATAGGCAGCCATGATTCTACTCCTGTTGGAGATGAATTAGCCCACGAAGTAGGAAAAATTGTTGCAAAAGTGGGTGGGATTCTCATTTGTGGAGGCCTCAAGGGAGTGATGGAATCAGCCTCCAGAGGAGCCAGGGAGGAAGGTGGCCTAACTATTGGATTGTTGCCGGGAAAGGATAAAAAAGACGCTAACCCTTTTATTGATATAGCTTTACCAACATCTATCGGCTATGCCAGAAATGCTTTAGTAGCCTGCTCTGCTGATATCGTGATCGCCTTACCAGGAAGCCATGGCACTAACTCCGAAATATGTTATGCCCTTGTTTTTGACCGTCCGGTTATTGATTTGGGTGGGTGGAATATCAAAGGCATGATTAAACTAAAAAGCGTTAAGGATCTTGAAGCGAAATTAAAAGAACTCATTAAAAAAATTGACTAACACTTTGCAAGTCTCAACAACTCCACTATAATGACCTCGGAAATCAAATATGAAACAGCGTGTAAAAATCGATAATTCACTCCTTTCATTCGCCATTATCTTAACGGGTTTTTTGTATCTATTTCCTTCGGTCTATTTCGGGAATAAAATAGCTGATAATGTTTTGGATTTTTTGGGACTTTTCACGGTATTATGCGGAACTTTCTTGAGGATGGCGGCCCGAGGATACAAAAAAGCCAACTCTCATAAAAGCGAACAGCTTGTCATAGATGGCCCTTATTCAGTTGTCCGAAACCCGATGTATTTAGGCAGTTTTTTGATGGGGGCTGGTTTTGTTTTGATTGTCTGGCCGTGGTGGACACTTCTGTTGTTCGGAACGCTCTTTTATCTTCGCTTCCGACGGCAAGTCATCAAAGAAGAAACAAAGTTGACAGAAGTTTTTGGGCAAGCTTATCGCGATTATTTAAAACGCGTTCCCCGGGCTTTCCCGACGCCGGTCACAATCAAGGGAATCAAATTCACCAAGGCTTTTCCTAAAGAGGTTCTGGCTAATACGCAAGAAAAAAGAGGCCTTTGGGCCTGGCCCCTCTTGGCGGTCCTTTTAGAAAGTCTTCAGGAGAAATTAGTTTTTGGATCGACCCATATTTTTTTGACAGTTGTTATTTCTTTATCTGCGATGACCGTCTTCGCGGTTCTCATTTGGAGCTTATACAAGGATGCATAAAATTCAAGGTCAGTATAAAATTGTTATGAATCAAAAGGTTTGTCCCCAATTTTATCGCCTTTCCTTAGAAGCAAAACCCATTCAAAAAAGCGTTCAACCTGGACAGTTTATTCATATTCGTATCACGGATGGTTTATCTCCATTTTTCCGCCGTCCTTTTAGCGTTTTTCGATCACAAAAATACCTAGAGATACTTTATCAGCCCGTCGGGAAGGGGACACAAATCCTATCAGAGAAGACGCAAGGTAAATTTTTAGATGTTTTAGGGCCGCTCGGAACACCGTTTAACCTTCCCCCAAAGGGCATTAAGCAAATTGTCATGATTGCAGGCGGAGTTGGCGTTGCACCATTTTTGATTTTAACGGATCGACTTAAAAAACTAAAAGCCAAGGGCCAAGAGCTTATATTGTTATATGGCGGACGGAGTAAAGAATTTACTTTCCCCATGACAGACTTTAAAAAGAACGGATGTAGGGTCTATGTGTCAACCGATGACGGAAGTTTCGGCGTTCGCGGACGAGTCTCTGAACTTTTTTCGAAAATAAAGCCGGATTCTAAAACGACTTATCTTTATACGTGCGGTCCGAGGCCGATGATGAAATCTGTTCAAGATTTTGCGAAAAAATATGATCTTGAGGGCCAAGCGTCATGCGAAGAAGTGATGGCTTGCGGACTGGGCGCATGTTTAGGATGTGTAATTTTGACAAAATCAGGATATAAAACCGTTTGCCATGATGGGCCGGTCTTCAATCTTAACGAAATTATTTTTTAAAGGAGGGAGACGATGCCACAGCTACTTTATGCCTTGATCGGGTTGGTTGGAGGGGTTTTCAGCGGAATCTTTGGTATCGGTGGCGGAGTCATTATGGTACCAGCGATGGTCTTTCTCTTTGGATTAACCCAGCATCAGGCGCAAGGGACAAGCTTGGCGATTCTGCTTCCGCCCGTCGGAATCTTGGCGGTTTTAAGATATTATTACAGTGGAAATGTCCGCGTGGACATTGCTTTACTTGCCGCGATTGGATTTCTTCTGGGGGCTTTTTTAGGCGCGCATTTTATTCACAACGTTCCTGATATTCATTTGAAAAGAGCTTTTGGAATTCTCATGATTGTTATGGGCTTAAGGATGTTTTTGGTGAAATAATGAATCTAACTGTTCAGATAGGAAATCTTCAGTTCAAAAACCCGGTCACGGTTGCTTCTGGGACTTTCGGTTATTTGGAAGAGTTTTATGATTTGAAGGAAGTTAAAAATTTAGGGGCGATTATCCCGAAAACCGTCACTCTTCACAAACGTGAGGGAAATCCTCCACCGCGCATTGTGGAAACCCCGTCGGGCATGCTGAACGCGATTGGCATTGAGAACCCCGGGGCCGATGAATTTATTAAGCACAAATTACCGCCTTTGGCGAAGATTAAGGTTCCTGTGATTGTGAGTATTTTGGGGCATTCTTCGGATGAGTTTATAGAGTTAGCTAATCAATTTAATGGCGTCGAAAGCGTTGCAGCGTTAGAACTCAATCTTTCTTGTCCGAATATTCAAAGTAAAAAACTTGTAGCTCAAGATCCCAATGCAACACGCGAGATTGTTAAAGTGGTCAAAGGTATTTCTAAAATTCCTGTGATCGCCAAGTTGTCTCCGAATGTCACGGACATCGCGGAGATTGCTATGGCCGCGCAAGAAGGAGGCGCGGATGCTGTGAGTTTAATTAATACCTTGTCAGGAATGGCGATTGATGTTAAAACTCGACGCAGCGTCCTGGGGAATGTGACCGGTGGTTTAAGCGGTCCGGCGATTAAGCCGGTCGCCTTACGCATGGTTTATGAAGTCGCAAAAAATATTAAAATCCCAATCATTGGTATGGGCGGGATTTTGAGTGCCACTGATGCGCTTGAGTTTTTAATGGCCGGTGCAACGATGGTCGCGGTCGGGACCTGTAATTTTCTGAATCCCGGATTGCCGACGGAGATTCTCGAAGGAATAAAGACGTATCTCAAAGAAAATAAAATAGAAGATATCAAAGAGATTATTGGAAATTTAAAATAGAGTTAACGAGTTTATCGAGTTGACGAGTTCAACGAGTTTAAAGCTTGCTGACTCGCCAACTCGTTAACTAAACCTATGAAAACCCAAATCCCTCAATTAATTGTCGCGCTGGATGTCGATACGTTTGAAGAAGCCCGGTCTTTGATTGACAAGCTTTCTCCGGTTGTTGATATCTTTAAAGTCGGCAGTCAACTTTTTACATCGTGTGGGCCCGTGGCGGTCCGTTTTATTCAAGCCCGAGGGAAGAGGGTTTTTTTAGATTTAAAATATCATGATATTCCCAATACGGTCGCGAATGCCGTTCACGTCGCGATGAACTTGAGCTCCGCGATTAATTCTGCTGAAAAAGATCCTCATGTCAGACCCGGGATTTTTATGTATACCCTCCATACACAAGGGGGTGCTGAGATGTTAACCTTGGCCGTTGAGACGACGCGCAAAGAAGCCCAGTTACTTAAAATTGAGAAACCATTCGTTGTCGGTGTAACGGTTTTAACAAGTGAAGCAAGAAAAGATAATCTGATTGATGTCGTCTTAGAAAGAGCCCGTCTTGCAAAATCTTGTGGACTTGACGGTGTTGTGGCTTCCTGCGAAGAAGCCGGAACAATCCGCAAAGAATTAGGGAAAGATTTTCTGATTGTTACACCCGGGATACGTTTGTCGGGAACGGATGCCGGTGACCAAAAACGAATTGCGACTCCGCGTGATGCCATTGCGAGCGGCAGTAATTTTTTAGTGGTCGGCCGTCCCATTGTGAAAGCAGAAAACCCCTTGAAGGCTGCCCAGCAGATTATCAAAGAGATTCAAAGTTGTTAAAAAAATAAAGTCAGTTTTCGGGCGGTTAGCTCTCCGACGCCCGACCTAGGTGGGGGTCGGAGTCCCGACTTTCGACTTTTCTGATTCAGCCTTGAGGAAGTCGAAACGTCGGCACAGCTTAAGGATAAAGAGGATTTTAGATGGCGTATGTCTATATCTTGCAGAGTCAAAAAAATAAAAGATATTATATTGGAAGCACTAAAAATATTAGTCAAAGAATGCATTTTCACGAAAGCGGGAATGTTTATTCCACTAAAAGTCTTTTGCCTGTGGTGTTGGTTTTTAAACAAGAATACGCAAATATTACCGTTGCTAGGAAGATTGAGCAAAGGTTGAAGAAGCTCAAACGGCGTGATTATCTCACCAAGATTATAAAAGAAGGGATAATTAAGACTTCGGGCGGTTAGCTCAGCTGGTTAGAGCACTTGATTTACATTCAAGAGGTCGTAGGTTCGATCCCTGCACCGCCCATTAGAAATTATTCGATTTACGGAGCAGAGGCGACGTAAGTCGAATAATTTCTTACCCCGAGTCTAGTTTTTCAGAGACGAGGGGGCAGTGGATAGAAGAAAAAAATTCTTTACAAAAATTTCTTCGCAGTTTAAACTATGTAAACTTTAGAAGTATTTAATTTGACTTTATGGGGTCGTGGTGTAGCCTGGTTAACATGTCAGCTTGTCACGCTGAAGACCGCGAGTTCAAATCTCGTCGACCCCGCCATATAAAAAAAGCCCCTTAGTTAAGGGGCTTTTTTATATGGCAAAGGTTTGACAGTTTGAAGGAAGTAAGCCACCGAAGGTGGCTCGAGTTCTCCCGCTTTTCTGTTAGATATTAAGGTAAGCG
>CAZAPN010000091.1:0-6576 GCA_964487145.1 uncultured Planctomycetales bacterium
GGCCTTATAATGAAGATCCGGTTGTGTTGGAGGCTTTTGTCCGGGGGATCCAATCGATTATTATCGGCGAGAAAACACCCCGGCAAGTCGGTCAAGAAGTCCAAGAAGTGAAAGAACGGCAAATGCAAAAAGTGAAAAATTGATGTCATTCCTTACTTTTAAAACCCTGGGGCGTTCTAAAGATTATTTTGAGAATTTTCTCTTTGTGATGCCCGCTATTGTTATTTTTGCTATTTTTTATATTTATCCTTTTTTTGAGATTTTTAATTTGTCTTTGCGCGAATGGGACGGGATTGGTCTTGAGCGCACGTTCATCGGCCTGGCCAATTTTAAAGAAATTATGCAGGATAAAGTGTGGTGGGGGGCCATGAAAAATGCCGGGTTCATCACGCTTGTGGCGCTGACCTTCCAAAATGCCTTGGCGTTTATGCTGGCGCTTGCTTGCGATCAAGATATTCGCATGAACAGGTTTTATCGGGTCGTGTTTTATTTGCCGCCGGTTTTGTCGGAGGTGGTTGTTGGTTTGGTTGGGCAATGGATTTTGTTTTCGGGACTTCAAAACGGCGAACATATCGGACTTTTGAACCATTTTTTGTCGAAGGTCCATTTTAACCACTTGGTGCATAGTTGGCTTTCGGATCCTAAAACGGCGTTGGCGTGCATTGCGGTGGTGCATTCCTGGAAAGGCTTTGGCTGGGGATTCCTTATTTTTCTGGCCGGGCTTCAAACGATCGATCGTCAGCTTTATGACGCGGCGCGTGTCGACGGGGCCGGGCCTTGGAATGTTTTTCGCCATGTAACAATCCCGATGATGGTCCCGGTCATTTTGCTTGTCATGATTTTGACGGTCCTTGGTTCCATGCAGGTTTTTGTCCTGGTGCTTTCCATGGTTCAGCAGGGCCTGGTGTATTACACGGAAGTGCCCGTGACGCAAATTTTAGGTTCCATGATGCGAACAAACCGTTTTGGATATGCGTGCGCGCAGGGCGTTATTTTTGGGGCGGTGCTGTTGGCGATTTCATTTTTACAAATGAAGATGTCGAGAAAAATAAAACAAGGGTAATATTAAGGTTAAGGAAAAAGGTCAAGGTTATGAAGCCAGTATAGTTTCTGGGTTAAGGTGAAATTAAACCCTAACCGTAACCTAATGACTATACTGGCCTCTTAACCCTAACCTTAAAAACTTAATCCCAATTTGAAGTTTATTTATAAAATGGTTTTTCGATTTAATCTCTATAAATTGATTTCTCGCATTCGTTCCGTCATTCTCCATGTTTTTTTAATGACCGTGGCCTTGACGTGCCTGTTTCCTCTTTTTTGGATGGTACGCTCGGCTCTCATGACGAATGACACGATCTTTCTTGATAAATCGCTCATCCCTCATCAACTGCATATTCAGAATTTTTGGCTTGCCTGGACTGAAGGTGGTTTTGGGATATTCTTTTTGAATAGTGTGATCTATACCGTTTCGGTTGTTTTCGGGATTGTTGTGATTTCGTCTTTGGCGGCTTATGCTTTTTCCCGATTAAAATTTCCAGGAAGCAATTGGCTCTTTTTTATGTTTTTAGCGGCCATGATGATCCCTTTGCCCGGAAGTTTTGTCCCGCTTTATGTGCTTATGAACAAATTGCATTTGGTGAATACGCGTATCGGCTATATCCTCTGCATGATTAACGTCGGGCTTTCCTTGAGCATTTTTTTGTTGAAAACGTTTTTTGATAAGTTGCCGCCATCCCTAGAGGATGCGGCGCGGATCGACGGATGCAGTAAGCTGGGGGTCTGGCGTCATGTGGCGTTGCCGCTGGCGCGTCCGGCGATTGCGGTTGTTGTGATTTTTAATTCTTTAAATGTTTGGAACGAATACATCTTGGCCACCTTGCTTTTGAACGATAAAGGGCTCATGCCTTTGCAAAGAGGGCTCATGGTTTTTCAGGGGGCGCATAGCGTGGATTATCCCCTTTTGATGGCGGGGCTGACGATTGCCGCAGCACCGATTGTTTTGTTGTATCTTTTTATGCAAAAGTATATTATAAGAGGCCTTTCAACAGGAGCGATCGTATGACAATTCTTTCAAAAAGATTGAGTAAGGCTATTTTTATTTTTTCTGTTTTTCTTTTTTTCTTGCCAAGTTCTCTTGCCCAAGAAAACGCATTGCCTTTAATAGAGAAGGAGAATTCGGAATCCTCGCTGGAATCAACGGGAGCGGCTATCGTGAATGAGGCGGTTGCGCCAGTCTTGGTCAATGAAGCCGAGGTTGCTGAGGAGGCCGTGAGCGAAAAAGCTTCCACAGAAAAATTATCCTCCCAGGATTATGTTCGCATGTCATGGGAGGCTTCGTCTAAAAATGAAATAGAAAAGACCTTAGAAGTCACCGAGCAATGCGTGACATTGTATGGCGAAGAAGCCAAAACGCTCGAAGGGCAATTAACCAATTTTCCTTCCCGCGATAAGATCGAAGCTTATCAAGTTCTGAATGATGTGGGAACCTGCCTGTTCATCCGGGCTGAAGCCCTCATGAATCACGGAAAAACCGAAGAGGCGAAAGAATTGTTCCGTAAGATCATCGTAGACTATCCCTGGTCCCAGGCGTGGGACCCACGCGGATGGTATTGGTCCGTCAAGGAAAAATCTCAGGCGAGTTTGAATATGCTCGAAGGGAAGCTTCCCGAAAAGGCCCCTGTCAAAAAACCGAAGCTTGAGAAAAAAACTTTGCCGACCCTGGCCTTTAAAGGGAAAGAAATCGTCGTCGATTATACCAAATTTGGAAAATTCGTTAATGTCGGGACGAAAGATTATCTTTATGAGGCGACAGACCCCAAAGGATTGTCTGATGCGGTGGGCGAGGGTATTTATCCCAATACCGGCGCTGTCTTGAAAGACCCCAATTATAAAAAAACCAAAGAAGAAGGGCGTCTCGAAGGAAGTCATTGGGATTTTGTTCACAGTGATGACTTAGAAGCGGCGTTTTATAAATGGGCGACGGCCTCCGAACCGTGGGGGGTCAAACTTTTTTATTTGGGATTGATTTTTGAAAAAGCCAACATGTTTTCCGAGGCGATCAAGGCGTATCACGCGATCGTAGTTCATTTCCCTAAGTCGACGGGGTGGACCTACTGGAACACGCCTTGGTATCCGGGACAGGCCGCGATTGCCAAGATCCGGCATCTGGTCAAGATGCATCCCGAGCTTAATTTAAAATTCAAATGGGCAAAAATTCAGGTGATTAATGGGTTTGATAATAATATCCGCAATGATGTTGTGATCACCTATCCGGGTGTCATTGAGAAAAAAGATTTTTGGGATAAAATCAAAGAAAAGGCTAAGTCAAAATTTGATATTAATCGTTATTTTGTTAAATTTGGAAAAGTGAAAAAAGTTTTGGGGGGAGAAGAGGTTCGGCTTGTCCAGTATCAAAACGGGCATTGGCAACTGCTGGTGGAAGGGAAACCTTATTTGATTAAAGGGATGACTTATGCTCCAACCAAGGTCGGCCAAAGCCCTGACAAAGGAACTTTGGTTAGCTGGATGGAAGAAGATGAAAACAATAACGGGCTTCCGGATGGCCCTTATGATGCGTGGGTCGATAAAAATCGAAATAATAAGCAAGATATCGATGAATTGGCTGTCGGCGATTTTCAACTCATGAAAGACATGGGTGTCAATACCATGAGAATTTATCATCAGCCTTTTAAGCCAAATAAAAAGGTTTTGAGGCAGATGTATGCCAAGTACGGGATTCGGGTGATTATGGGGGATTTCTTAGGGAAATATGCCTTTGGGTCGGGCGCAAGCTGGTATGAAGGAACCGATTACGAAAATGGCAAACACAAAGAAAATATGCTAAACTCTATCAAAGAAATGGTTCTGGAATTTAAAGATGAACCCTATATGTTAATGTGGCTCCTTGGCAATGAGAACAATTATGGCGTAGCCTGTAATGCGGATAAAAAACCCGATGCCTATTATCAATTTGTCGATGAAGTGGCAAGGTTGATTAAATCCTTGGATCCAAATCATCCCGTCGCAATTTGTAACGGCGACACATTACACTTAGATATTTTTGCAAAGTATTGTCCTAATGTTGATGCCTTTGCCGCGAATGCTTATCGCGGGGATTATGGGTTTGGCTCTTTCTGGGAACAGGTCTTTGATGCGACGGGGAAAGCGGCCTTTATTACTGAATTCGGATGTCCTGCCTATGCCGCGAATATGACGACATCTGAGTCAGAAAAAGCCCAGGCCGATTATCATGAAGGAAATTGGACGGATGTTTTTTTGAATGCCGCCGGGACCAAGGAAGGCGTGGGGAATTCGATCGGCGCCATCGTTTTTGAATGGATCGATGAATGGTGGAAAAATTATGAGCCAACCATTCATGACCAAACAGCGGGTGCCATAGGACCTTTTCCTGACGGATATATGTATGAGGAGCTGTTCGGTCTTTGCGGACAAGGGGACGGTTCGCAGAGCCCATTTTTACGACAGTTGCGGGAGAGTTATTTCCGGTATCAAAAAATGTGGAAATGAGCGCTTGACTTACGCGATAAATGAGGCCCAGACTTACGCTCCCTTCGGGTGCGTAAGTCTGGGGCCGAATTTACCCCGAGCCTAAATTGGGCTCGGGGTAAAAAGGCCTTGCATTTATGTCGCTTTGCTCCATAAATGCAAGGCCTTTTAAAAGGAGCGTAAGTCAATGTGCGAATTTGTCCAGAGTCCGACGAAAAGGAGGATTCTGGAAAGGAGAAAAAAGTGTCGCGTGTTCAGTGATATCATTGGTTAAGACGACCTGACATCTGACACTTAACACCTAACATACAAAATCGTTTAACAACAAGTTAAGGAGGAGCGGTGAAATGAAAAAGTTTTTGATGGTTTTGTTGGTGGTTTTATGTTTTATCCCGTCGGTATTCGCTTATGACTTCGGGGATTATCGTTCAGTCACCTTGGCGACCAAAGCCTGGGATGCCTTAGGAAAGAACGATATCGAAGCGGTTTTGGCTTATACGAATAAATGTATCGAACTTTATGCCGCCCAAGCCAAAAAGATGCAAGCGAATCTCACTGATTTTGCCCAAGGGTCCGAAAAGGAAATCTTTTCTTATTGGGCGCTCAATGATGTCGCCACCTGTTTATTCATTCAAGGGGAAGCTTACCGTAACGCCAAGATGGGGGACGAGGCCAAAGAAGTTTATGCGAAGTTGATTAAGGAATATACCTACGGTCAATGCTGGGACCCCAAGGGAAAGTTTTTTTGGAAGCCCTCCGAAGCCGCGCAGGAAAAATTAAATTTTATGGAAAAGGGCGGAACAGATTTTGGGGACAATACATCACAGACACTGACAACCAAGGCGTGGGCCGCATTAAATAGCGGGGATCTCGACACGGTCTTGGCGTACACCGATAAATGTTTGTCGTTGTATAGTGCCAAGGCTCAGGAGATGCAGAAATCCTTAACAGAGTATCCTTACGAATCTAATGAAAAGATTTTTTCCTATTGGGCTTTGAATGATGTGGGAACATGTTTGTTTATTAAAGGAGAAGCTTATAAAAAAGCCGGGCAATACAATGAGGCAAAAAAAGCTTTTCAAGAGTTGCTTCAAAATTATTCTTTTGCCCAAGCCTGGGATCCGAATGGTTGGTTTTGGAAGCCTTCCGAAGCCGCCCAACAAAAATTAGACGAACTTAATGAAATCTAATCCGCAACGACGAGGATATCAATGAAAAAGTTTGCTTTTGGATTTTTGTTCATTTCTGTTTTTTTAATCACGGGATGCGAAAATAAATCGCAGCTGAGTCAGCCTCCTTCAACATCGATCCAGGAGGCAAAAGCCATCTTGGAAGAGTCAGGTGAGGCGCTCAAACCGGCCGTAACAGAAGCTGTTCAAGAAGTTGTCACGGAAACGGAAAAGCAAGTATCCTCAGCCGTTGAGGCTGTTGCAGAAAAGATAACGGCTTCTGTTCCCAAGACCGAAGGAGACGTTAGCGCTGGTTTTAAGCCATTTATTGTTTATGCCGATAAAGGGACGCCGCAAAATCATTTTATCCCCTCGGGTTTCATGCCCGACGGCCAATGCATTAAGCTCAATGATAGTTTTCGAGAAAATTGCCATGAGGGCAATACGTGTATCAGGATTGAGCTTGATGTCCCTTGCGCTTTGGAAAATCAAAGATGGGGCGGAATGTATTGGCAGAATCCGGCCAACAATTGGGGCAACCGTAAAGGGGGATTTAATCTCCAGGGAGCCACCAAATTAACTTTTTGGGCCAAAGGGGAAAAAGGCGGGGAGCAGATTGAAGAATTCAAAATGGGAGGTGTCACGGGTGATTATCCCGACACCGATACCGCGCTTTTGGAAAAGGTCCTCTTGACTAATGAATGGAAACAGTACACCATTGATTTGAGGGGTAAGGATCTTTCTTATATCAGTGGTGGTTTTGCCTGGTCCACGAATACCGATGTGAACCCGGAAAGCTGTGTGTTTTATCTGGATAATATCCAGTATGAATAATTCAAAAGTTTTAAGAATTAGTTGAGAGTTGTTCAGCAAAGGGCCTCCCGCCTAAAGGCGGGAGGCC
>CAZAPN010000092.1:0-6441 GCA_964487145.1 uncultured Planctomycetales bacterium
AAAAATCCCAGAGAACTTGTTTATCGTAGTGAAATCGCCGAATGGTCAAAACGTCCTGATTTGAATTTGAAATTGACCGTTGATGCGGGTGATGAAACCTGGCAGGGACACACGGGAGTCGTCACAACGATTTTAGACGGGATTGAAATGGATTATGGGCAAGGCATCGGGGTCGTTTGCGGCCCGCCGATCATGATGAAATTTGCAACTAAGAAATTGTTAGAGATGGGTTTTAAAGAGAGCAACCTCTATCTTTCTATGGAAAAGAATATGTCGTGTGGTATCGGAAAATGCGGTCACTGCCGGATTGGCACTTACTATGCCTGCAAAGATGGCCCGGTTTTCCGTTACGATCAGATCAAAACATTTCCGGAGATTTGGGATTAGATGAAAACATCCGCGGAACAACTGCATCATCAAGATTTCAACCCTGTTTCATCCAAAGGGAATGACCAGCGTCTGTTTGTGGATTTGGATATTTGCCAATCTGGTGAATGCAAAAAATGCGTTATCAAGTGCAGTTATTTTTATCATCCGAATAATAACGGGATTGCGTCTGTCGCAGAATTGGCCACCTATGCTTTGGTTTGCCGTCGCTGTGATGAGCCTCATTGCGTAAACAGTTGTCCTGAAGATGCGCTCGAACAGCAAAAAGATCGAGGAAAACTTTTAATCCGTCATGGCATGAGATGCGTGAGTTGCAAGTCTTGTTCGCACGCTTGCCCCTATGGAACGATTTATCCGGAAAATGTTCCTTTGCTTTTGCATATTTGTGATTTTTGTTTTGACCGCAGGGACCGCAAAGATGAGCCCTTGTGCATTAAAACATGCCCTTATGGGGCCTTGAGTTTAAAAAGCGGAAATATGGAATTGGACGAAACAACGTTTCTGGTTGGTGAAAATTTGATTGTGCATTCGACCCATTGGAAAAGAGAACGGGCATGAATTATTTGTATTTCGTGATTGTTTATGGATTTGGATTGACCGCGGTTTTGGGACTTTTGGCCAGTTGGATTGACCGCAAGATTACGGCGCGCGTCCAATATCGGGTTGGTCCGCCTTTGTTGCAGCCTTTTTTCGATATCATCAAGCTTTTGGGCAAGGAACTTTTGATCCCTGAGGGAACGTCGCGGGCAACTTTTTTGGCAGCGCCGGTTGCGGGTTTTGCCAGCGTCATTTTGGTCTCAACCATTCTGTGGATGAATAATTTAAATACACACAGCACGTTTATTGGGGATTTGATTGTTGTTCTTTATCTTTTGACCATTCCGTCGATGAGTTTGATCCTTGGTGCGTTTGCCTCGCGGAATCCTTTGGCCAGTGTTGGGGCTTCCCGCGAAATGAAACTCATTTTAAGTTATGAATTACCGTTCCTTTTGGCGGTTTCGGTTGTCATCATCAAATCCAATTTTGCGATTCGATTGGGTGACATCGTAAATCAGCAGATTCAAAACGGGGCTTTTATTCAAAGTTTTTCAGGCGTTTTGGCGTTTATCGTTTGTGTCTTTTGTATTCAAGCGAAACTGGGTTTGGTCCCTTTTGATATGGCTGAGGCTGAGACCGAATTAATCGGAGGGACCATCATTGAATATTCGGGATCGGCATTAGCGATTTTCAAATTAATGAAGAGCATGCTGCTTTTTGCGTTGCCGTTTTTTTTAGTGATTCTATTCATGGGAGGATTTCAAACTGGCGGGATAGGTTTTCTTTATAGTTTTTTAAAGTATATCGGGGTTTTAGCGTTGCTCACGGTTATTCGAAATACCAATCCCCGTGTCCGCATTGATCATGCGGTGAGATTTTTTTGGAGAAAGATGACATTATTAGCCGTGTTAGCGGTTGTTTTAGCGATCAAGGGATTCTAATGAGCATCAAAATTCAAGCGTTATTAAAGTCACCCTGGGTTTTTCATTTATCGTCGGGAAGCTGTAACAACTGCGATATTGAAATCATCGATTGTTTGACTCCCCGATTTGACGTGGAACGCTTCGGCATGCTTTTGGCCGGTAGCATCCGCCATGCCGATATTTTATTGGTAACCGGTTCGGCGAATCGAAAATGTGTTCCCCGCATCAAAAAAGTTTATGAACAGATGCCCAAGCCGTGTTTTGTGGTCGCGGTTGGTGAATGTTCTTTGTCGCGGGGCATGTTTATCCACAGTTACAACTGTCCCTTGCCGGTGGATAAAATCATTCCGGTCGATGTTTATATTCCGGGGTGTCCGCCGAAGCCTGAAGCGATTATCGCCGGCGTTGTGAAACTCATTGAAAAGATCAAATCAGGAAAAAGCGAAGAGAAAGAGAATCCGTAGAATGACACGCGAAGAAATTATCCAAGAGATTCAGCAACGTTTGCCCGGAGATGTCAGCCATTTTTTTGAGAAAAATCCCAAGAGAGTTTTTTTTGATACAAAAGCTGAATCCATCCGCAAGGTTTGCACGGTTATTTTTAAAGAATTGGGCGCCCGGTTTAATGTGGCATCAGGGGTCGATGTCCGTGACCACATGGAAATCCTTTATCATTTTACGTTTGATGAAGTGGATTTGACCGTTTCGTTTCGGGTGAAGTTGCCGAAAAACAAATTAGAAATCGATTCCGTTACGCCTTTATTTGAAGGCGCCAATTGGATTGAGCGCGAAATGCACGAATTGTTGGGCATTAATTTTATCGGGCACCCTAATCCGAAACGTTTGCTTTTACCCGAAGACTGGCCTGACGGTGTCTATCCGCTTCGCGTCGATTATCAGGAATGGGACAAAAACGCAATTCGTGATCGAGGAGTCTAATGGCAAAAACAATTATTCCGATAGGACCGTATCATCCTCTCCAAGAAGAACCCGAGTTTTTTACTCTCACGGTGGAAGGCGAAAGAATCGTCGAGATTGAAGCCCATATCGGTTATAACCACCGAGGGATCGAGAAGATTTCTGAACTAAAGACCTTTGACCAATCGACCTTTGCGGTTGAACGGATTTGCGGGATTTGTTCGACAAGTCATCCGGTGGCTTATACCCAGGCCGTCGAAGATATCTTTCCGTTAGAAGTCCCGGAAAGGGCCAAGTTTATCCGCACCATCATCGCTGAGGGCGAGCGGATTCATTCGCATCTTTTGTGGCTGGGCCTGGCCGCGCATTTCTTAGGATACAATACGGTTTTTATGTGGACGTGGAAATTACGCGAAGAGATTTTGGATGTGATGGAAATCCTTTCCGGGAACCGCAATAATTACGCCATGTTCAAACCCGGCGGAGTCCGCCGCGATATCAAGATTGAAGACATCCCCGGTGTTTTAAAGAAGATTGATTCGATTATTCCGACTTTAGGGATGATCCAAAAAGCCATTGTCGATGATCCTGTGCTTCAGGCGCGCACAAAGGGAATCGGGATTTTGACCAAAGAAGAAGCCATCAATTATTGTGCCTTGGGTCCGACGGCACGGGCCTCGGGGGTCATGTTTGATGTCCGTAAAAATTCTCCCTATGCCGCCTATGACAAGGTTGATTTTCAGATGATCACAACCCAAAACGGGGATGTGTTCGATAAAGTCGTTTTAAGGATCCTTGAGGTTTTTGAGTCTGTCAAGATCATGAAATATTGTCTTCAGAATTTACCCCAAGGCCCGATTGATTTGGATATTAAGGAAATTCCCCCCGGGGAAGGCATCGGCCGCACCGAAGCACCCCGCGGAGAATGTTTCCATTATGTCAAAAGCGATGGGACCAACCGCCCGGCGCGCCATAAAATCCGCGCACCCACATTTATGAATATGCCGACTTATAAAGCCACGGTTGTGGGCGAGACCATTTCCGATGCCACGATTATTTTGGCGGCGATTGACCCCTGTTACTGCTGCACCGAACGGATGTCGGTCATCAATGACAAGGGAAAGAAAATTTTCAGCGGGGAAGATTTGATTCGGCTTTCCCAGCAAAAAACCGAAAATTTGAGACGGAAGTATAAACAATGATTATTTCCTCAGTCCTTTTTAGAATCGATTATCTTTCGCTTTTTATCGGCGTCTTTATTATCTTTTTTTCTTTTTTAACGTTCCTTTATTCGTTGGGATTCATGAAAAGGAAATCTGGGGTGGGACGTTATTACACCTATATTATCTTGACACTGATTTCTTCTTTAGGAGTTGTCTTTTCCAATAACCTGGTTTTGTTTATGGTTTTTTGGGGATTTTTGGGATTATTGCTGTATGTCCTCATTCATTTCGGAGACAAGGAGCGGACCCCCTCAACAGCAAAAAAAGCTTTTATTATTGTCGGAGGGACAGATGCGTTTATGTTGTTAGGTGTCGCTTTGATTTGGCATTTAACACATTCGTTCGACATGGATCGGATCCGAATAGTCCTTGATAATCCTTTAGCTGTTTGGGCTTATCTTTTTTTGGCAATAGGTGCTTTCGCGAAAGCCGGTGCCATGCCGTTTCATACCTGGGTCCCGGACACGGCTGAGGATGCGCCGACGCCTGTCACGGCTTTTTTACCGGCATCGCTTGATAAATTATTAGGAATTTATTTTTTATTTAGGATATCTGTCGATCTTTTTGTCATGAATCAAGCCATGAATATCTTTTTGCTTGTTGTGGGGAGTTTTACGATCATCGCGGCTGTCATGATGGCCTTGGTTCAACATGATTTTAAAAGGTTATTGGGTTATCACGCGGTGAGTCAGGTCGGATATATGGTTTTAGGTATCGGCACGGGGAATCCTTTAGGGATTGCCGGCGGATTATTCCATATGTTGAATCACGCCATTTATAAGTCTTGTTTATTCTTCTCCGCCGGGGCAGTCGAGCAGAAGACAGGCACAACCCATTTGGATCATCTGGGCGGGTTGGGAAAAATGATGCCCCTGACTTTTTTGACATTTTTTATCGCTTCGTTAGCGATTTCAGGAGTTCCACCCGCCAACGGTTTTGTTTCGAAATGGATGATTTATCAAGGGGTCATTGAAACGGGAAAAAACGGAAGTTCGCTTTGGGTTGTTTGGCTGATTGCGGCGATGTTCGGCAGTGCCTTGACGCTCGCGAGTTTTATGAAATTGATTCATGCAATATTCTTGGGGCATCCGTCCGTCGAAATCCAAAACAGGAGACCGTCTATCCAAGAAGTCCGTTGGTCTATGGCACTTCCGATGTTGACATTAGCTTTATTGTGTATTTTATTTGGGGTGTTCGCGTATCAGATTCCGCTATCGATTTATATCCTGCCCTGTCTGAAGGAAACCGTTGCTTTCACCGGGTTATGGGATGCAAGCCTTGCGACCATTTTCATTCTGCTGGGGATTTTCATCGGATTTGTGATTTATCTTTTAGGCTTGTCAGCCAGGTCCCGTCCCAGCGAAACGTTTATCGGCGGAGAAGATTTACAAAAGTTTTCTGACATGCGAGTTTCGGGAACAGATTTTTATAAGACAATTCAAGATGTTGGCGGGCTAAATAAAATTTACCGTTTGGCGGAAAATAAAGTCTTTGATATTTATGAAGGAAGCAAGGTTTTGGTCTTTCGTTGTAACTGGGTCCTCAAATATTTGCACAACGGCATCTTGCCGACGTATTTGGCCTGGTGTTTATTAGGCATGATCATCCTTTTTTATCTTTTTTTGCTATGACGGAACTTTATATTTTATTAACTTTTATGATTGTGGCCGCCTTAATCGCGATTGAGGCCAAAGACCTTTTGTCCTCGGTTGTCGCTTTGGGAGCTGCGGGATTAGGGCTGTGTCTTATTTTTATCATTTTGAAAGCCCCGGATGTGGCGATTACCCAACTTGTTGTTGAAACGTTGGCTTTGATTATTTTGATTCGTGCGACCTTGCGGGTTGATTTACCTTTTTCGGTCTCTGGCCGATGGATTTTTAATACTTCGGTAACCGTTATTTTTATTTTGTCATTTTTGTTCTTTGCCGCCCGGTGTCTTAAAGATTTACCGTCTTTTGGTTATCCGATTATGAAGGTTGCCAGTACCTATTTAAAAGAGGGATTTTTAAAGGCCGGAGAAACGAATATCGTTTCCTCGATTGGCTTAGACTATCGTGTTTTGGATACCCTGGGAGAAGCAACCGTTCTTTTTACGGCGGTCATCGGCGTTATGGCGATTGTCCGGAGGATTGGCCGGAAAAAAGGTGACCAGGTTGTGAAGGAGGAAGATGAGTAAAGAGCGCGCTGAAGGAATGTCTTTGATTGTCAAAATGACGGCAAGGCTCACGGTCTGCTTTATGCTGCTTTATGGGATTTATATCCTGTCACACGGGCATCTTTCTCCGGGCGGAGGCTTTGCCGGTGGGCTTATCGTGACATTGGCGTTTATCAATATTATGCTTGCCTATGGGAAAGATACGGCCTTAAAAAAATTGCCCGGCATCGTTCGCGTTTTTTTTGATAACTTGGGCGCGCTTTTGCTTTTTAGTGTGGCCCTTTTGAGTTTTACAATG
>CAZAPN010000093.1:0-6434 GCA_964487145.1 uncultured Planctomycetales bacterium
TCTCGAAGGAGAGGGGATTGACGGGAAAGTGGATGTCATTTTTACCATCGTCAACCGCAGCGACGTCAAAGAAGTCATCAAGACCGTTCAAGGTTTTAATCCTCGGGCGTTTTATACAGAGGAGGATGTTCGTTCGGTGAGTGAGGTTTTTTCGCCTCACCAGGGAAACCATTTTAATCTTTTGCGGAGCCAATCGAAAGAATCAGACAAATAGTTTTTCATATGCGTCGACACACTCAAATCATCTGTACATTAGGTCCGGCGAGCCAGGATTTTAAGACCATCGCTCAGTTAGCCAAGGCCGGCATGAATGTAGCCCGTATTAATTTTTCCCACGGAGAACATTCGGCCCACCAAATCTTGATCGACAATGTCCGCAAGGTCAATCAAAAGCTTAAGGTCAATATTAAGATCCTTCAGGACCTTGAAGGTTATCGGATCCGCATCGGGCATTTAACCCGTCCGATTTCCTTGGTCCATAATGAAACCGTGTGTCTTTCGAATGAAAAACATTTTGTGAAGGGCAGTATCCCTCTTGAGTTTAACGATGACCTGATGCTAATCAAAAAAGGCATGGAGATTTTTATCGATGACGGCCTTTTGGGCCTAGAGGTGGTTGGACGCAGAGGAGGATGTTTAAAACTTCAGGTCAAGCAAGGAGGGCTTTTGAAATCCCGGAAAGGTGTTAATATCCCTCAGCTTAAATTGAAGGCGGATGTTTTGACTGAGAAAGACAGGCGTGATCTCGAATTTGGGATTGCCAACGGCGTAAACTTTGTCGCGCAATCTTTTGTCCGTAATTCCAGAGACATTTTACAAATCAAGGATCAGATGGCAGGTCGATTGCCCGGTGTCTCGATTATTGCGAAGATTGAAAATCGAGAAGGGTTAAACCACATTGAATCCATCATTGACGTCTCGGAGGGGATCATGATCGCCCGGGGAGACTTGGGTGTCTCGATGCCGATCTATAAAATTCCTTTTATGCAAAAAGACATCATTCGACGCTGCATTCAGCACAAAAAATTTGTTATCACTGCGACCCAAATGTTGGAAAGCATGACCCAGCATGTCCGTCCCACCCGAGCGGAGGTCAGTGATGTGGCGAACGCGATCTTAGACGGAACCGACTTTGTCATGCTTTCGGCGGAGACAGCGGCAGGGCTTCATCCGGTGGAAGCGGTCTCGATGATGCGCCAGATCGTTGAATTTACGGAAAGCTCGATGATGTTTTATCGTGAGAAATTTTAGTTTTATTTCATTAGCGTAAACTGGTTTCCTGCACAATAGGATCATTTAAAAAAAATATTAAACTTTTTAAGAATTCGATTATAATAATACCATATAAAAATTTATGAATTTCGTGTTTTAAAAACAAGGAGGTGTCAGTATGAAAAAGTGGTTTTTATTCATGGGGATCCTGTTCTGTTCCTTGATGTTAGGAGTGATTTCTCTCCAGGCCCAAGACGCGGATTTGGAATATTCCTTTGGCGTTGTGGTTAAGGTCGCGGATGACCAGATTGTGTTACGCGAGTATGATTATGAAACGGACCAGGAGATTGAAGTGACGTATGCCGTCAATGCCGAGACGAAAGTCGGTGAGACGGGAACGATCAAAGATGTCAAGGCCGACGAAAATGTTGAAGTTTATTATAAAGAAGCGGAAGGGAAGAAAATCGCAACGCAGATCGAAAAAGAAGAAGCCATCGAAGACGAGACCGCGGATGCCGATGAGGACGAACCCCTTGATGAGGATGCTGAAGTCCCGGAATTCAACCCTCCCGTTCTCACGAATGAAGTTTTCAATGAAACTGAAGAGGCCATTCCTGAAGCCGCTGTTTCCGAGGTTCCGTTATTGAACGAAGAGATTCTTCCTAAAGCTGAGCAGGGCGTCAATGAAATTGTAAATGAAGTTGAAGAGGTCATTCCTGAGTCAAAGGCGACGGTGGAAGTCCCTGTGTTGAATGAAGGAATGCCTTCTGCGATTGAGCAGATTGTCAATCAAGTCGTTCAGTAGAAGTTATTACCCATAGCTCTTTGTTGTTTGAAATGATGTTTGGGTCACGTTTCGATTTGAGTCCCATGCTTCCTAATGGCGGCATGGGACTTTTTTAATGAGCCCGCTACTTACGGACGAGTGAAACGAGGAACGTAAGTGGCGAGGCGAATTAACCCCGAGCCCTTTTCGGGCTCGGGGTAAGAAGGCCTATCATTTATGTCACTTCGTTCCATAAATGCAAGGCCTTTTAAGAGGAACGTAAGTGGCGAGGCGATTAATGAGCACTTGATCTACGCGACTGTAAGGAGCGTAAATCAGAGGGGCGAATTAACCCAACACCCGAAGGGTGTTGGGAAGTTCCATCCCAAATGTTTGGGTCGGTTGTGAAAATATCTTTGTAATTAAAAATAGTTTATTTCCTAATTAAAGATTTTTTATTCCATGAACCCACATTCCTTCCGCATCGAAACGCTTGTTGTTTTCTTTATTTCCCTTTTAAGTTTATGCCTTGAATTGTTTTTCACCCGCATTCTCAGCCTGAAAACCTATACCCATGTTGTCTATGTGGTCATTCCTTTTGCGATGTTGGGATACGGAATCGGCACTAACCTTTATTTGCTTATTCAGGAAAAAATCCGGTTGGTGTCGCGAGAGCGTGTTTTGGGCATTACCTTATTAGGATTAGCCCTTGTCACGTTGTTGTCCACAATCGTCCTGATTCATATTCCGCTGACAGTCGATCATTTGACAAAAGTTTTTGTCGATCTGCGATCCGCATTTGTTTTATCTCTTGCGTATTTGAATGTCGCTTTGCCTTTTATTCTGATGGGATTTTTGCTCATGTTTATTTTTTGCGATAATCCACAGGCGAGTCATCGGTTGTATTTTTGGGATTTAGTCGGGGCGGGGTTGGGGGCTGTCGCGTTCTATTTTCTGATTCAGCATCTTGGGGTCTTTCGTTCGCTGACTTTTTTATCGTTAACGGCGGGATCAGTCGCTCTCTCTATTCTTTTAAAGAAGAGGTTTGTTATTATTCTCTTTTTGATTTTCAGTTTTTGGGGATGTCTCAAATTCTTGCCGGAAATTACGAGGTATCCCAGTGATTATAAGGGTTGGGAGAATTTCCCCCGGGCATTCTCGGTCTCGTCCTATGAAACACTCACCTCCCAATGGCATCCGCTGGGTCGCACGGATAGTTATCGTCTCAAAACACCTTCTTTGCAGGCGGAACTTTTCAATCAAGCTATTGGAACTTTTGAAATCAATGTTCTGCCAACCCCTGATTTCGTCTATCTTGTCACGAATTTTTTCGCCGGCACCCCAGTGTATAAACTTTCGAAACAAGGTCTTGAAGAGCAGAATGCATCGCTCAAGATATTTTCGCAGGCCATGGAGTTTCCCTATCTTTTAACGCATGAGCCTAAAGTCTTGGTGATTGGAGCCGGAGGTGGGCGGGATATCTTTATGGCCAAAACCCATGGGGCGGAGGAGGTCCTGGCGGCTGAGATTAATTCTTCGATTGTTCAATCATTATCTAAGGGCGGAAATCTGTATGATTATTCCGGGCGGGTTTATGATGAGCCCGGCGTCAAGGTTTTGAATGTCGACGGCCGGCATTTGGTAAAAAGATTGCCAGACAATTCTTTTGATCTTATGGTCTTAAACGGGGTCGATACTTTTTCCGGTTTGTCTTCAGGGGCGTATACTTTTGCCGAAAGTTATCTCTACACGAAGAATGCCATTCAAGATTATTTGCGTGTCCTTAAACCCGACGGCCTTTTAAATCTCAACCGTTGGATATTTTTAGAGGCCCCGCGGGAAACATTACGTTTATTTGCGATCGTTTTAGAATCGTTATCTTCCATGGGAGTAGAGAATCCTTGCGGTTGCGTCTTGATTGCTGCTCACGAGGGTTGGGGGATGATGCTGATTAAGAAAACTCCGTTTGAACCCAAAGAAGTCGCTTTATTGAAAAAATATTTTGAAGAACACAATGCCCTTTTTGTTTATCCCTCTCAGGCGTTAAGAGAGAGGACAACGGAATCCTTAAACTTTTTTGACCATTATGCCATCGCGACGATGTCCAAGGATACGAAAGAATTCATCACCAGATACCCTTATGACATTTCTGTCATTACGGATGATAATCCGTTCTTTTATAAGTATTATCGGTTTAAAGATTTTCACCCTAAAGAAATTTTTAAGTATTCCAATCATCCCGGGGCGGGGATGGTTGTCTTTTTGACACAAGTGTTAGTTTTGATTCATGCCGTTCTATTTATTTTATTCTTTATTTGTTTTCCTTTGTTGGTCATGAGACACAAGGATCTGAAAAGTCTTGGCGCGGCAGGGATATTTTCGTTTGTTTCTTACTTTGCGTTATTAGGCGTGGGGTTCATGTTTTTGGAAATCACCCTGATGCAGAAATTCGTCTTGCTTTTGGGCAATCCCATTTATTCTTTAGCGATTACCTTGCCGGTTTTACTGATATCATCGGGAATCGGGAGTTGGCTTTGGGGATATTGGCAAAAAAAGTTGAAAAATGGGTCCCAAGGACTATCGCTGGCGACAGTTGTCTTGGTGATTTTGATCGGATTTTTGATCCAAGGAAGCGGGCTTTTGTTGAATTTAGGGGTTGGCTTTCCTTTGCTTGCAAGAATAATCTTAGTCTGTATAATAGTGTTACCTCTGGGGTTGTGCTTAGGTGTCTTTTTCCCGGCAGGATTAGAGTTGGTGAGCCAGCACCGCAAAGAGGCGATGGCTTGGGCCTGGGGAATTAATTTTGGATTCTCTGTTTTAGGTTCGATGTTGGCGATTATCGTTGCCCAACTCAAAGGTTTTAATCTCGTTTTGCTTTTAGCAGGATTTTGTTATATTCTTGCGTTTCTGTTTTTCGATCGATTAAGAAAAAGGCTCTGTATCTAAACTAAAAAAAGGGGGAGACCGATGAGGCAAAGATTTTATATGGGGAGTTTTCTTTTGGTTTTTTTGTTAACAGTGGCGGCCTGCTCCAATCAACCAGCTCAAAAGAAGATTCAGAGCGGAGATAAGGTGACCCTTGACTACACACTCAGCACCCAAGGCCATGTTTTTGAATCCAGTAAAAACAAAGGGAACAAACCTTTGACCTATGTCCAAGGAGAGCAAGCGAATATTTTACCGGGCGTTAACAGTTCTGCCTTGGCCGGGATGTCGGTAGGTCAAGAAAAGACGATTGTTGTTCCCTCGGAAAAGGCTTTTGGGAAAATTGACCCGAAAGGTTTTGTCGCGGTTCCCTTAAGTACTTTACCGGAAGGAATGGACAAGAAAATTGGCATGATGTTTCAAATCAAAGGTCCGGATGGCCGCGAACATCCCGCGGTCATTGTTGAGATTCAGGGGGATAACGCGATCTTGAATTTTAATCATCCTCTGGCTGGGAAAGACATTACCGTTAATCTTAAGGTCTTAGACGTGAAATAGTTGCCGGTTTCGCCGTCGGGGTGACTGAGAACTCGATAGAATTCGTTAATAAATTCTGGCCACGATTCATTCCCGGAGATCCTCTTTAACTTCTGTCGTTACAGGTTTTCTATGAAAATGTTTAAGAAAATTTTATTTTTATGCTTATTCATCCTGATTGGATTCGTTATTTATCAGTTTGTTTTACGGTATCTTTATGAAAATGTTCTTTTGAAAAAGATCGTTGCCCGTCTTGAGGCTGAATCTCGCATTGCCGAGGTCTTAGTGACCAAAGTGACTCACGATGAATCGACCAAGACGACATCTACGACCATCAAGTTTTTAGAATACGACAGTCAAGGGAAGCCTTTATTCCCAAAATATTTCACTTTTGCGGGAAACGTGATTCAGTTCCAGTCCCTTGTGATTCGTTTTGAGAATTACTATATTCGCATGGGAGATCCCATTAAAGGAAAGAGTGCGTATCTATTCTGGAAAGTTTTTCGTTTAGACAAAGAGAAAACCGAAGAATATGAGATCGCACGCGTCAATAGCATCCCTGATGGATATAAGCTGGAAAAAGTGAACGATCCGTTCGAGGAATGGGTGTGGAAGAAATTTTGGAGTTACGCTTTGAATCCTGAAAAAGCCAAGGAAGCCGGGATCAAAAACGCCCAGATTGAGGCCCCGGGAACCATGTTTGTTCCGGGGATGCTTTATACCATCAAGATTGAGCACGACGGCGGGCTGAGAATTGATTCAGCTCCATTACCGTCGGTGTTGCGGGGAGAACAAATTCCTCCTTAACGTTCATGAATAAATTATCTCATGCGTATTTTATGGGGTTAGCGATCAACAAGGCCAAACAAGGGATCCGGAAGGGACAGACCCCTTTCGGTGCGTGTATTGTTAAAGAGGGAAAAGTTGTTTCTTGCGCTCACAATATTGTTTGGCAAAGTCATGATATTACAGCCCATGCGGAAATAAACGCCAT
>CAZAPN010000094.1:0-6395 GCA_964487145.1 uncultured Planctomycetales bacterium
AGATCTTCTTTTTAAAAGACGCGTGCTTCTTCTTGACTTTTTCGGCGATTTCGCTTAATTCTTTAATATTCATTTAGAACCTTCAATCTTCGACTGAAGCATTTTCTTCACGTCTTCAGGTTGAACTTTGGCGATGATATTATCATCCAAGACAACGGCCGGAGCCAAACCACAGGCCCCGATACAACGGGCCGTCTGTAAACCCAATTTATTGTCTTTGGTGACTTCGCCAGGTTTGATCTGATAATGTTTTTCTACTTCATCAATAATTTTTTGAGCGCCCTTCACATAACAGGCCGTTCCGGTGCACACAAGGCACGTATGTTCCCCTTTGGGTTTCAACGAAAAGAAATGATAAAACGTCACAACACCGTAGACCTGGCTCGGTGACAAATTCAATCCCTTCGCAATCAAATCAATCACATGCAAAGGCAAATAACCAAATGCCCCCTGAGCCGCATGAAGGAGCTGAATCAACGCGTCGTGGTTGCCTTCGGCTTTTTTGACCATGCCGGCAATCAATTTATAACGCGGATCCTGTTTTAAGGACTCCAGATCCTTGGACTTATCTTTCGCCGTCATCATAAAAAAACTCCCTTATTGAGCTTTGTACAACTAACATTAACGAATTCCAGAAAACAAAGCGAAAAATTGACTTACCTTGGAATATTGGTTTAGAAAAAGTCAATAAATAATAATTCGGTATTTAAAAAAGAAGTGAAATAAAAACAACCTCGCCGGGGAACTTGGGACAGAAACTTCAGAAAATCCAGAAAGGATTTTGAGCTGCGAAAAACTCAACCGTTCCTAACTTCAAAGTTAAAGATCCCGAAAGGGACCTATAATCCGCCTAAGGTGACTTCTTTTCTCAAATTTTCAAAAACCGATTTTAAATGACTTTATTAAGATGAAGCTGGTTTGGATTCGCCTTCCGAATAAGCTTTCGCCATCTGTTCATAAATCTTCCAGCGTTCATTCACATCTTTTTGGGCCAACTCCATCAAACGTTTGGCTTCTTCGGGGTTGCTTTTGGTCAACATTTTAAAACGATTCTGCTTGTACGCATAATCGGCAACAGGCATTTTCGGGGCGCCGGAATCCAATTGAAGAGGATTCTTTCCCTCTTTAGTCAATTCGGGATTATATCGATATAACGGCCAATGTCCGGAGGCAACCGCCGCCTTTTGATCCTGAAGCCCTGTTTCCATGTTAATACCATGGGCAATACAATGCGAATAAGCAATGATCAAAGACGGCCCATCATATCGTTCGGCTTCCATGAAAGCTTTAATCGTCTGTTCATTATTGGCACCCATGGCAACGGCGGCGACATACACATGACCATAGGTCATGGCCATACGGCCAAGATCTTTCTTAGGAACATTTTTCCCGCCAGCCGCAAATTTGGCCACCGCCGCCCGCGGAGTCGCTTTCGACATCTGTCCGCCTGTATTCGAATAAACTTCCGTATCCAAAACAAGGACATTCACGTTGCGACCTGAAGCCAGAACATGGTCCAATCCGCCGTAACCGATGTCATAAGCCCAGCCGTCGCCACCGAGAATCCAAACACTCTTTTTAGCTAACATATCGGCAACAGCAAGAAATTGTTCGGCTTCCGGTGTTTTCATGGATTTCAATTTTGCCTTAAGCGTTTCAACACGCTTTCGCTGCTCAAAGATTTCAGGTTCATCCTGCTGCTTGGAGGCAATAATCTGATTCACCAAATCCGCTCCGATGGGACCTTCCATTTTCTTTAATAACTCTTCCGCAAATTCTTTTTGCTTATCAATGGAAAGTCTAAAGCCAAAACCAAATTCGGCATTATCTTCAAACAGTGAGTTCGACCACGTGGGACCGCGACCGTCCTTATTATTCGTCCACGGAGTTGTGGGGAGATTCCCTCCATAAATCGAAGAACAGCCTGTGGCATTACCAATCACGGCCCGATCGCCGAAAAGTTGTGATAATAATTTAATGTATGGCGTTTCCCCGCATCCGCCGCAAGCACCCGAGAACTCAAACAGCGGCTCTAAATACTGGACACCACGTGTTGTGGACGTTTTTAATTTTGTTCGGTCAACATACGGGATATTTAAGAAAAACTCCCAATTCTTTGTTTCCTGCGCCTTGATTTCCGGCGTATAAGGATGCATGTTAATTGCTTTTTTCGTCGGATCTGCCTTGTTTTTGGCCGGGCAAAAATCCACGCAAACACCGCACCCCGTGCAATCTTCCACCGCCACTTGAATGGTGTGATGATAACCGGCAAAATCCTTGTCTTTAGCCGGAGCTGATTTAAAAGTCGCTGGGGCTTTATCTAAATATTTTGCTTCATAAATTTTTCCCCGGATAACAGCATGCGGACACACCAAAGAACAACGGCCGCATTGGATACAGACATCTTTTTCCCAGACCGGGACATCTAAAGCGATGTTACGTTTTTCCCATTTGGTCGTCCCGACCGGAAACGTTCCGTCAACCGGAAACGCACTCACCGGAAGTTCATCCCCGCGGCCTGCGATCATAACGGCCGTCACATTCTGAACGAATTCGGGAGCCTCTTTCGGAACAACAGGCGGTTTATTAATACAGCTCGTTATCTTGGAAGGATAATCCACTTTACTTAAATGCGCCAAGGTCTGATCAACGGCGTTAAAATTCATTTTGACGACCTCTTCGCCTTTTTTGCCATAAGCTTTTTTGATGGAATCTTTAATCGCATTGATGGCTTCGTCTTTGGGCAAAACACCCGAAATGGCAAAAAAGCACGTCTGCATGATCGTGTTGATACGGATTCCCATGCCGGTTTCCCGTGCGACAGAATACGCATCAATCACATAAAACTGGATTTTCTTATCAATGATTTGTTTCTGTACATCACAGGGAACATGGTCCCAAACTTCTTTGGGTCCATACGGGCTATTTAAAAGAAACACTCCCTTATCTTCAATATTCTTTAAGACGTCATATTTCTCGAGGAACACAAATTGATGACAGCCGACAAAACTGGCTTGGCTGATGAGATAGGTCGAGTGAATCGGATCCGGCCCGAAGCGTAAATGTGAAACCGTGATTGACCCGGATTTCTTGGAATCATAAACAAAATATCCTTGGGCATAATTGGGAGTGTTCTCACCGATAATCTTGATACTGCTTTTGTTGGCACTCACGGTCCCATCCGCACCTAACCCATAAAATACGGCACGGACCCCGCGGGCATTTTCTGAGCTGAATTTTTCATCGTAAGCAATACTCGTTTTAGAAACGTCATCAACAATCCCGACGGTAAAATGATTCTTCGGCTCTTTCGCAGACATATTTTCAAAAACACCTTTGACCATGGCTGCGGTGAATTCCTTGGAGGAAAGGCCATAACGCCCGCCAATAACTTGGGGGAGTGTGGCAAACCTCTTTTCACCGGCGGTTTCATTGAGGGCATCAACCACATCCAAATAAAGCGGTTCTCCGGGAGCACCGGGTTCTTTGGTGCGGTCCAAAACCGTAATCATCTTGGTTGTCTTAGGTAAAGCATGAAGGAAATCTTTCATTGAAAACGGCCGATAGAGACGGACCTTTAAAACACCAACCTTCTCTCCTTTTTTGGTCAAAGCGTCAACCGCTTCATGACAGGCTTCCGCGCCGGAACCCATGATAATAACCACTTTTTCCGCATCAGGCGCGCCGTGATAATCAAAAAGATGATAAGCGCGACCGGTTAACTTCGCGAATTTGTCCATGGTCTTTTGGACAATGGAAGGACAAGCGGCATAAAAAGGATTGACCGTTTCACGACCCTGGAAATAGACATCCGGGTTCTGGGCTGTCCCTCGAATCACAGGATGGTCCGGCGATAAAGCGCGTTTACGATGTTCCAAAACCAACTTATCGTCGATCATCGCGTGAATATCTTCATCGCTTAACTGTTCAATCTTTTGAACTTCATGAGACGTTCTAAAACCATCGAAGAAATGTAGAAACGGAATGCGGGATTCCAATGTCGCCGCATGCGAAATCAAGGCCATGTCCATGACTTCCTGAACACTGGCTGAAGATAAAAGCGCAAAACCTGTGGAACGGGCGAGCATGACATCCGAATGATCGCCAAAAATCGATAAAGCCTGAACCGCTAAAGAACGGGCTGCGATATGAAAAACGGTTGAAGTCAGCTCCCCGGCAATCTTGTACATATTGGGGATCATGAGTAAAAGCCCCTGCGAGGCTGTAAATGTCGTACACAAAGCCCCTGTCTGCAAAGCCCCATGAACCGCTCCCGCCGCACCGCCTTCGGACTGCATTTCCTGAACGGAAGGAACTGTCCCCCAAATATTCTTATAACCATTGGCAGCCCACTCATCGGCCCACTCCCCCATATTTGAAGAAGGGGTAATCGGATAAATTGCAATAACTTCGCTCACTTTAAACGCCACATACGCGGCGGCTTCATTACCGTCGATTGTTTTATGTTTTCTTGCCATGGATAAACCTTTCGATTATTAAAATGGTTGGGATTCACCTTCTTGGGGTCAAGAGGGAAAACTCAAGGCTTATACTATATCTCAATCTTGATTTTTTTCAACTGATATTTTTTGCATTTCTTTAAGCAGGGTAAACTTGAAAAACCTTAGGAAGAGGAGGCTAAAAGCCCCAAGAGTAAACCTTCCAATTCTGCGAGGGCCTTAGTAACTTCTGGAGACATCTCTTCCCCCATATCGACCCTTTTGGGCTGAACTCCTAAAAGATAAATGCCCGCCGAGGTTTGCTCTTTGAGATATTGAATGAAAAACTTGGGGGATAAATCATGGGTCGTAAGCCCGTTTTGGAGGATCTCGTCTTCGGTTAGAACTTGAGACTGACCAGGCGCAAGCCCCAAATGGACCGCGTCTACCAGAAGGACCGTATCAGGATGGGCCTTCACGATCTTCCCTAAATAAGTCTCCAGGGCGATTCCGGCATCAAGGCAAACCGCATTGACCTTGCCGGCTAAACGCTGAATGAGATAAACCCCTACCCCATCGTCAGATCTTAAGATATTGCCTAATCCGACAAGGACAATGTTCCCTTCTAAAATCTCAGATAAACGTTTTTTTAGACCAGACATGACATTTCGGTGAATCACTTCGTGGGTTTCGGGGGCTCCGTGGTTAAGGTCGTGGCTCGGCGGCAACGCGCGCAAAGGATTTTAAAGCGGTCGGAACGGTTCTGGTCTTTGACGGAAGAAATTAAATTCTCATCAGCCAATCCCAAATCTTTTAACCGGCTCAAATAAAGGGTGGGGCTTGAATAGGTCAGCTCGCCAATTTTTTCCGCAATCCACTTCAAGTGGTCCCGACAGGCAACAACACTTCCGCAGATTTCGCAGAGCTCAAGTTTCTTTTCGATTGTTTCATAGGACTTTTTTCGGTCAAAAAAAGACAACTCCCAATCATTCGACAGCTTAATCCCTTCCTTATTAGAAATACAATGGGCCTCGCATTCACCGCAAAAAATACACGTATCGCTATAATGAATCATAATCCTTTTGGCCCCCTGGGGGTCATCGGGGATATCCTTGTGGCCAATGGCGCCCACAGGACAGACCTCTTCACACGCAAGGCACCCCACACATTTTTGATCATTGAATTTCGGCTGACCCCGGAAATTACGATGGGCCACATGCGGTTTGTAAGGGAACTTCGATGTATAGGGGGCCCGACACAAAGATTTGACGGCTTCCATGATTTCTCGAACCTTGGGAAACTTCATAAGATTAAGCTTCTCCCTCGTTATCTTCCGCGTATTGATCGACGACACTTTCCTTGGATAATTTAATTCCGGAACGATGCGCGCCCCGCGATATCGCATGGGCCGCAACCGGGGCCGTCAACAAAACATAGATGATACATAAAAACATTTTCATGCTCGCCGCGCTGACTCCTACGATGCAGCAGGTCCCCGATAAAATTAAACAAGTCCCCAGCGATACACATTTGGTTGAAGTCTGTAAACGGTTATAGACATCGGGCATACGGACCAAACCGATACATCCGACTAAGTCCAGAGCCAACCCTGTCCCAATCAAAAATAAGCCGATCACATCACTCATCGAATCCCTTCCCTTCGAGATATTTCGCAAAGGCCAACATGCAGATAAAGGCCTGCAAAGCCCAGGCAATCGCAATATCGATATACCAGGACCGTCCTGTGGATATCGTCAAGATCGCACAAAATCCGACGATGAGAATCCCTAAAATATCCACGGCCACAATCCTATCGGCGGCGGTTGGCCCTTTAAAAATCCGGTAGAGACATAACAATGCCCCTAAAATAATAATATACAAAACCTTTCCTAAGAAAGACGAGAATGGCAATTCATGAAAAAAAAGAAAAGGCCAGGGCCGAAAAAGAATCAGCGC
>CAZAPN010000095.1:0-6354 GCA_964487145.1 uncultured Planctomycetales bacterium
TGGGGACTTTTTGCCTTTTTGGGTGTAATGACATTTATTTTTCAGTCTATTTTTTCCTGGGCTCAGATTCCGATGAACTGGATTTCGCGTGGGATAGAATGGATTTCTGTTTTTGCGGTGAACATGATTTCGGATGGCGCTTTGCAAAGTCTTATTGTAGATGGTGTGATTGCCGGAGTTGGTAATGTGGTTGTTTTTTTGCCGCAGATTATGCTCCTTTTCTTTTTTATCGCATTTTTTGAAGATACTGGTTACATGGCACGCGCGGTTTTTGTACTGGATCGTGTTATGAAAATGGTGGGGTTGAATGGGAAAGCTTTTTTACCACTTCTTAGTTCTTTTGCTTGTACGGTGCCGGGAGTGCTTGCAACAAGGACTATTGAAGATCGGAATGATCGGCTTGCTACGATTTTGGTGGCACCATTGATGAGTTGTAGTGCACGGCTTCCCATTTATACTTTATTATCTGCTGCCTTTATTCCCCCGAAGCTTTTTTGGGGATTTGTATCCGCTCAAGGGTTATCCCTTATTACGATGTATCTCTTAAGCATTGGGACAGGTCTTGGCATGGCTGCGATTTTTCGAAAAACTTTTCTTAAGGGAAACCGAATGCCGTTTGTTTTCGAACTTCCCCCGTATCGAATGCCGCACTTGATGAATGTTTTGGCGGCTATGTGGGATCGGTCTAAAGAATTTTTGGTTCGGGCTGGAAGTGTGATTTTTCTTCTCTCGATCGTGCTCTGGTTTTGCGTAAATTATCCCAAAAGCCCAGCTGCGGAATCAAATTTTGAAAATGCTAAAAAGCAGGCGATTATGGTGCTCGAGGGAAAGGTTTTGGAGGAGAAGCTGGAATTGATTGATCGTGATCAGCAAGCGTTTCAAATTAAATCAAGTTATGCGGGATCCTTAGGACGAGTGATTGAGCCTGTAATTCGTCCACTTGGTTTTAATTGGGAGATTGGTGTTGGAATTGTAGCATCATTTGCTGCTCGTGAACTGCTGATTAGCACGCTTGCGATTGTCCACCACGCACAAAGCGAAGGCGAAGGAATGACCGCCGGACTTATTCACGCCCTTCAGTTAGCGGAGGATCCTGAAACGGGTCGCGCGCTTTATACACCATTAGTTGCTGTTGGGTTGATGGTTTTTTACGTATTTGCGTGTCAATGTTTTTCGACGTATGTTGTTCTCAAAAAAGAAACAGGTTCTTGGGGATGGACTTTTTTTACTATTTCGTACATGACTATTCTTGCCTGGGGTGGTGCGTTTATCGTTTACCAGGGAGGACGGTTACTGGGATTTCAATAAAAAATCAGGAAGACGGATGACTGAGGGAGGATGGAGTTGCAGTATTTACGCCATCCGCTATCCTTCCTTCGTATAAACGAGGTATTTATGGACACTAGAGGCGGTTTCACAAGTATTTCCAACCCGTTGTTTCTCAAGGGGTTGGAAAATGTAAAAGGGACTTATGAAACCGCTTCTCATGAAATCATTGCGTTATCGATCGTTGCCGCGGCCGTTATTATTCTCCTGATCCTCTTTTTCAAAAAAGGCGGTGGGGGTTGTGGGAATTGCGGAAAAACCTGTTTTCCCGTCGACAAAAAAATGAAAAAATGATTTTTTTATTTTAAGCGTCGGTCTTTTCTCAAATTTTATGTTAGGTTGACTTCAAACTAAAAAATATCAGCAAAGAGTCTTAAGGCATTTTGAGCCATCCTAGGGGCTCGGGAGCCGGATTTTTTAAGCAGGAGTAAATTTTTAATGCGTATTCTTATCATCACCCAATATTTTTGGCCGGAAAATTTTCGCATTAATGATCTTGCAAGGGGACTTGTCGAAAAGGGGCACGAGGTTGTGGTGCTTACCGGAATACCGAATTATCCCCAAGGTGATTTTCATAACGGCTACGGTTATTTTAAAAATCTGAGGCAGGAGTATCATGGGGTAAAAATTTTTCGCGTACCACTTGTCCCTCGGGGGAATGGCGGTAAGCTGAGACTTATTCTTAACTATCTTTCATTCGCTTTTTGTGCCAGTTTATGTGGCCCTTTCTTGTGCCGTGGGAAATTTGAAGCAATCTTTGTTTTTCAAACTTCTCCTGTTACTGTCGGGATTCCGGCTGTGGTATTAAAAAAGTTGAAGTCTGCGCCACTTTTGTTTTGGATTCTTGATTTGTGGCCTGAAAGTCTGGAGGCGGTGGGTTTTCATAAGTCTTCTTGGGGAGTAATGTTGATGGATATTTTGGTTCGTTGGATTTACAGGTCATGTGACAAGATACTGGTTTCCTCGAAGGGATTTGCGGCAAGTATTCAGGCTCGCGGGGTATCGAAAAAACAGATTTCGTATTTCCCCAACTGGGTGGAACCCGTGTATCGGGAGATATCTCTAAAGGAAAAAACGGGGAAAAATTTCGAAAATCTTCCTCGAGGGTTTCGCGTCCTGTTTGCCGGGAACATTGGAGAACCCCAGGATTTCGGCACAATTGTTGCCGCGGCCGAACGATTGAAACCATACCACGATATTCATTGGATTATTGCAGGGGACGGACGTATGGCGGCTCAGGTAAAAATAGCGGTCAGTTCGCGAGGACTGGCGGCGCATTTCCATTTCATAGGGAAATATCCTTCGGAGAAAATGCCGGAGCTTTTTTCTCTGGCTGATGTGATGCTTGTGACCCTTAAAAAAGGATCTAGTCTGTCGACATTCGTTCCAGGGAAAATACAGTCTTATTTAGCATGTGGTAAGCCCATTGTTGCCGCCCTAGAGGGCGAGGCGGCTCATTTGATACGGGAGGCTGGGGCAGGCATTGTTTGTCCTCCTGGGGATTCCGCCTTGTTGGCTGGCGAGGTGCTGAAAATGTATCAAATGTCGAGCGAAGAACGCTTGAGGATGGGATCCAGGGGGAGAGAGTATAGTGATAAAAATTTTGACAGAAGTATGTTATTTCAAAAACTAGATTGCTGGATAAGGGAATCTGATGGATCTTTCTCTGGGGACGATCTCAAAGGCTAAGAATTGTTTGCCCGCGAAGCGAAGGGAATGTTCTGAAAGCCATGCAAAAACATAATGGAAAATGTATTTTTTCAATAGATGTCGAAGATTGGTTCCACATATTGGATCTCCCTTCGACTCCCGACATAACACAATGGGATGCCCTGGAATCCCGTGTTGAAAATAATTTTCAAAGGCTGTTGGATGTTTTGAGCGACAAAAAGGTATTTGCGACTTGTTTTTTCTTAGGCTGGATTGCTGAAAAGTATCCTCATCTGGTCCGAGAAGCAAAGGCTAGAGGTCATGAAATTGCCTCTCATGGTTACTCTCACAGGCTTGTTTATCAGATAACGGCCCAGGAATTTTTTCAGGATGTCAGACGATCCAAGATAATTCTTGAGGATCTTACTGGGACTTCCGTGTTGGGATATCGAGCCTCAGGGTTTTCGGTGACTCCGCAGACTCCGTGGTTTTTCGAAAAGTTGATGGAGGCAGGATATGTTTATGACACGAGTGTTTTCCCGGCGCATCGGGGGCACGGGGGTTTGAGGACAGGACATTACGCGCCCTATATGGTAAAAGACGGATCAAAAGGAATTCTAGAGTTTCCGATCTCTGTTGCAAGAGTTCTAGGGATGCCCGTGTGTTTTTTTGGTGGAGGGTATCTGAGATTATTCCCATATTTTCTCATCCAAAAAATGGCTTATCGTGTGTTAAACGAAAATCGTCCGTTAATTTTTTATTTACATCCAAGAGAGATCGATCCTGATCATCCCAGGTTGCCAATGAATTTGCAACGGCGGTTCAAATCCTACGTTAACCTAAAAACAACTTGGCGGAAAATAGGCCGGATCTTGGGAGCGTTCTCTTTTACGACATTTGAAACTTATATCAAGGAATACAAGGTTTCTTTAAGGGATGACAAGGATGCAAACCCGAGCTAAAGATTTTTTTGATTCTTACGCAGAAAGTTTTCATTTGATCTATGGTAATAAGAGCTCGTTTTTTGGCAAGTTGGGAGATCGTCTTTTTAGAAGGAGTATGTATCTTCGATATGTCCAGACTTTGGAGGGTTGTGATCCAGTGCAGGGGAAAACGGTCGTTGATATCGGTTGTGGTCCCGGAGTGTATGCGATTGCTTTGGCAAAAAGGGGAGCGGCACATGTTTGTGGGGTGGATTTTTCCAAGGCGATGATCAGCCTAGCGAAGCAAAAGGTTAAAAATAAAGAGGATGGCCGCCGGTGTAAATTTATTTTCGCTGATTTTATGACATATCCCTTTGCGGATAAGTTCGATTATGCGGTGGCGATGGGATTCATGGATTATGTCCAAGACGCGAAAAAAGTTGTAGAAAGAATCCTCTCTTTGACAAGGGAGAAAGCCTTTTTTAGTTTTCCTGATTCTTCCGGGTTGCTTGCATGGCAGAGAAAGATGAGATATTCCAAGAAGTGTCCCCTCTTTATGTATTCTGAAAAAGAATTACATGCTTTATTCAGGGATATCGTTTGTAAGGAGTACCAAATCAAAAAAATCAGCCGAGACTTTTTTGTCACGGTCAATATAGCGGCATGATAGACGCTGTTGATTTGGGATGGTTTTCGAATGAGATCCACACAAACTCCGGACGACGTTGACGGGTACTGAAAGACTGTCTAGACTGAACTTGTTTGCGTTAGATTTAGTGCATCATAACAGGGGGCACAAAAGAAATAACGTTAGGTTGGGACGGATGAGACATATCGCTAAGAGAAGCTTATTTTTAATATTGTGTGATTTGGCAACAATTTTGACGGCCTACTACACTTCCTGGTTTTTTTGGTCAGGAGGGTGTTGGAGGCCTTCCTGTTTGTCGTCACTTTGGATTTTTCTTTTTGTTTTCCCGATCTCTTACCACATTTTTGATCTCTATTATCCCTTCAAAAAATTCAAAGGTTCTAAAATGATTGTGGATGTGATTCTGGGAGGCACCCTTGGGGTGCTGGCCTACGGGTTTATTTGTTTTTTACTGGGCGGGTCTTTCTTGCCGCGAGCGCTTTTCTTTTACTTTATCGGGCAGATGTTAATTTCTGCCATCGTGGTCCGATGTATTTACGACATTATTTTCCGGGGCCGCTTTTTAGACAAGAAAACAGTGATTTTAGGGACAGGACCTATTGCATCTGAAATCCATGACCTTATCGATGCAACTTATTATTCAGGTATGGATGTGATCGGATATATTGCGGAGGATGACGATGTGGGGAAAAGAAAGACCAAAGGCAAGGAGATCCTTGGGGGCGTTGGACAACTGGTCAGTCTTCTGGATTGGTACAACGTGGATCTTTTGGTGCTCGCTTGTGAGGAGGATAGTAAAGCCTCGGAGTTTGAGGTGATGCGTTTTTTGATCGGGAGAAAGATCCAAATGATCAGCGCAGTACACCTCTTTGAAAAGCTAAGCGGATCCATCCCTTATAAGGTTATTGATCCAAAATTTATTCTTTCCCTAGCGTCAGATGTTCGGACAAAACATTTTCTGCATTTGAAAAGGCTTTTGGATATTGCATTCAGCGCGTTCCTTTTAATGCTGACATTCCCGATTTTAGTACTTTCCATTTTTCTACTTTCTTTTCAAGGGGTTGATAAGATTTTTTTTATACAAAAAAGAATTGGGAAAGATGGAAAAAGATTCTCGATTTATAAGTTTAGATCCATGTCTGCGGTCAAGGGCCGATCGCCCAAGGTGACATCACTTGGAAGGATCCTAAGAAAATTTAGAATCGACGAACTTCCGCAATTTTTAAATGTCCTTAAAGGAGATATGAGTCTCATTGGGCCGAGGCCTGAAACCGATTATTTTGTCAAACGTTGCCGCCGAAAGATATCTCAATACGATATTGTTTTTTCGGTTCGACCGGGAATTAGCGGATGGGCTCAAGTTAATTTGGGACATGTTTCTGATTTTAAAGATTATCCAAAAAAGTTTTGTTTTAATGTTTATTATCTTAAGAATATTTCTCTTGAATTGGATTTGCAGATCTTTCTGAAAACAATCCGGAGTATTTTGCTGGGAACGGGGAAGTAACAATCTTGTCGTATCGCGAAATAACAAAGAGCCTCGTGAGGCGAAACGCAGGTCTAGACAGGGTTGAATTACCCTTCTCTCATTTCTTTGCTGGAGACTGATAGCCTATCCACTGAGATGGATTGGTTATCAGGAAAGTTGCTTATTGGGATTTCGACAATAATGAATATCACGATGTGTGTATGATTTATTGACGTGGTAAGTGTTCCTTGGTTTGTAACCCTGAAGATAAAGATATGATGGACACTCATGAAATCATTGCGTTATCGATCGTTGCCGCGGCCGTTATTATTCTCCTG
>CAZAPN010000096.1:0-6344 GCA_964487145.1 uncultured Planctomycetales bacterium
CTTTTGTTTATTATTAACTGGGGCACCGCTAAATTTTTATAATTTTTGTGTATGGGTTTTGGGGCGACACCCGAAAAATTTTTTGGCGGTTGACGCCCCTAAACCACAAAACTTATTTAAACTGATTTGGATTTTGCGGAGCGAATCATCTGCCAATACTTGGCATAGCTCATGATTTGATAAAGAGAGGCAAAGATGGCGATCATAAACCCGATGAACCCATCTTTAAAACCTTTTTTCCCAATGAAGGAGCGGAAAAACCGGTCAACGGTTCGCCACATGGCTTTGCCGAAACTCATCTGGCGATTCGTTTGAATCCATTTTTTGGCTTCAAGTGTCGTTTGACGGTTTAAACTGCCGAGAAAATGTTCAAAATCCGGATAACCTTTATGAATAATATCTTTGGTCAGATGTCCTGTGTCGCCTTTCAAAAAAACGCGCGGATGAACACCAACTTCTTCATATTGAAAACGGCTTTTCATGAATAATCGCAACTTCGAGCCCGGATACCAACCGCTATGTTTCACAAAATAATCCCCGATATAATTCCGCAAAGGAATATCAAACGCATGAAACGGTGTTTTGGTTAGCTTATCCTGCAACTCTTCTTTGAGTTCCACGCTCACCATTTCATCCGCATCCAAGCTTAAAACCCATTCATTGCGGGCCTGAGCATACGCCCAATTGCGGTGAATCCCTTCATTATCCATTTTGCGATGAAAAATTTTGTCCGCGTAGGCTTGCGCCAAAGACACGGTTTTATCCGTGCTTTCATCGTCGACCACAATGATTTCATTGACCCAGCCGTGAACGCTTGTTAAGCAATCCACGATATTGGCCTCTTCATTTTTGGTCAAAACAACGACAGTTAAAGGAAGTTTATCCATTTTTAACGATTGATTTTAAAGTTTCGCAAACGTATTCAATCTCTTCTTTTTTCATGTGAGGATACATCGGCAAAGACATGATTTCATTCGATACCTTTTCCGAAACAGGGAAATCCCCCTTTTTATATTTAAGCTCTTGATACGCTTCCTGAAGATGCAAAGGAATAGGATAATGAATCAAAACATCAATGCCTTTTTCCTTCATCTGTTCCATGACTTTTTCCCGATTCGGCACACGCACGGCAAAGGTCTGAAACACATGGGTCCGATTCGGTTTAATAACAGGTGTTTTGATGGCCGGAGTATTCTTCAACAACTCACAGAAATAGGCGGCATTGTCTGCCCGCATTTTGTTCCATTGATCGAGTCTTTTTAACTTCGCTCTTAAAATGACCGCCTGCATGGTATCCAAACGGGAATTGTGTCCCTTGATCGAATGATTGTATCGGTCCTTGCGGCCATAATCACGCAGCATCTTGGCCTTCTCACAGACTTCTTGGGAACTCGTCACAATCATCCCCGCATCCCCGCAAGCCCCAAGACTTTTCGTCGGATAAAAACTAAAACAACCAACCTCCCCAATTCCACCAACTCTTTTCCCCTCATAAGTCGAACCATGCGCTTGGCAGGCATCCTCAAGAACAACAATTTTATTTTTCTTGGCAATCTCTTTAATTTCGTTCAAGTCCGCAGGTTGACCATAAAGATGAACAGGCAAAATAACCTTAGTCTTTTTATTAATCAGTTTGGATAATTTTTTAGGATCCAGATTATAGGTATCATCCTGAATGTCCGCAAAAACCGGTGTAGCGCCCGTATAGGAAACGCACAGGGCGGTTGCGATAAACGTAAAAGTCGGCACAATGACTTCGTCTCCGGCTTTCACATCTAAAGCCGCTAACGCTAAAAAAAGCGCATCGGTTCCAGAATTAACCCCGATTCCGTATTTGGCCCCGCAATAAGAGGAAAACTCATCCTCAAATTCTTTAGCATCTTTTCCTAAAATATAATCGCCGCGTTCAAAAACGCCTTTAAACCCGGCGTCGATTTCATTTTTAATTTCCGTATACTGTTGACTAAAATCTAAAAATTTGACACGCATGTTTGCTCCTTTTAGTTTACGAGTTTAGGAGTTTAACGAGTTAACGAGTTGTATACCCTAAACTCGCAAACTCGCTTAAATCGCCAACTCGGTAACTACTTTAAAAACTTCTTCAACCTGTAAATCTCTCAAACAACCATGATGTTGACAATCGGACAATTTAAACCGCCGATAACACGGACGGCAAGCAATCCTTTTTGAGGCAACAACATGATTCGCTTTCGGATATGGGCCATACACGTTTTCATCCACGGGACCAAAAATCGAAACGGTTTTGACTCCCAAGCCAACGGCCATGTGCAAAGGTCCGCCGTCATTCGTCACTACCCACGAACATTGCTTCAAAAGAGCCAATGATTGCCCTAAAGAATATTCACCGCAAGCGAGGATACCTTTTTGTTTCATGCCATTGGCAACCTGTCGGCAAATATCTTGCTCTGCTTGATTTCCCAACAGTATAACTTTAACCGAAAATTTTTCAATGATTTTGTCAGCTAACTGCGAAAAGCGTTCTGCCGGCCAACGTTTAAGCCCTGCGTCTTTGCCCCAACTGGCTCCCCCACCCGGAAAAATTCCAAACAAACGTTCCTTAGGGGAAATGCCGTTACGCGATAAAAAATCTTGGGCCCAAACAAGATCCTTGTCTTTAACAAAAACTTGTAGGGTCTTATGATCGGTTAAAAATCCGATCTCTTTTAACAAGTCCAAATAATACTCAACGACATGACGATTTTCATAGCCCATCAATTTTATCTCCTTTGTCAAAAACGGACTGCGGTTTTTATAATTGAATCCTATCCGCACTTTTATTCCGGCCAACATCAAGAAAAAACTAGCGTATTTAAAAAGGGATAAATCGATTACCAAATCAAACTTTTCCTTTTTGATCTCTCTAAAAAGCGAAAAAATTTTTTTCATTAATTCGATTTTGGAACGGCGGCTGACTTCAACAAAATCGTCTTTCTCATAAAGAAAAATCTTATTCACTTGCGGATTATTCTCTAAAAGCGGCGCCGTGCGCTTATTACAGACATATCCAATAAAGGCATCAGGGATATCTTTTTTAATATTACTAATCAAAGGTGTCGTGAATAAAACATCACCGATGCCGAAGATATTGACAATTAAAATGCGTTTAAATTGTATTTTTGAATTCATGATTGTGTTTGCAAGTTAACGAGTTGCGAGTTGTCGGGTCGATTAAAATTTTTAAAACCTGCTAACTCGCCAACTCGAAAACTCGAGAACTTTATTGAATTTTATTTCTAATTCTTTTTGATGTTTTATATCGCACCTTTAATATCTGAAACGGATGCCACCAATATCGATGACGAATTTCTTCAAGGTCCTTCTGGCTTAAAGAATGTTCGGCAATTCGCTGGGCCATCACCTTGGGATGCGTGCCGAAATAAGCAGGGAACCTGTTCAAATCCCCATAATCATACTCAGGTTTACGTTCGTGCGATTCTAATCGGACAAAACCAATTGTTTCCGCATTGGACCTGCGCTGGGCCATGACGGTCTCAGAATTAACCCAGCCATAATGATAAATAAATCGACCGGTATTTTTACGTTTCAAAGACTGTCCGTCTTTACGCTCAAATCCATAGGCGTCGCCACAGGATTGAATCTCTCCATTATTACGGATAATGCGGTCCTGTTTCTGGTACCAACCATGATCGATCCGATACCGATAATAACTTCCATAAAAATGGAACCACCGAAATCGAAGGACATCGACATCCTGATCGTAAAGAGACTCTTCCATACACCTTTTTAAAAAAGCCAAATCATCCTGATGCACAACCTCATCACTCTGGAGATAAAACGCCCAATCGCCTCGACACTCTTTCAGGGCCAAATTCGTTTGATATGATAAAACTTCCTTGCCCATAGACATATCCCAAGAATTTTGGATAATTTTTATCTTAGGGTTCTGAATGGATCGGATCAATCCCAGGGTATCATCGTCGGAATTCCCCACATTCACGATGAATTCATCGCAAATCGGCAGGATAGAACAAATGGACGCAACAATCGGATAATTGTATTTGATGGCGTTACGGGCTATGGTAAATCCGCTGATTTTCATGGCTTTTGACTTTTAGATTTGATGGGCATAAACTTCTCGGTAAACATTCCAAGTTGCCTGAGCTGTTTTTGCAAAAGAGAAATCCTGTGCCCTTTTCAGTGCCCTGGCTTTCAATTCGGCTTTTAATTTCTGATTTCGCAACAGACTTCCAATCCCTTCAGCGATTGCCACCGGATCATACGGATTGACTGTTATGGCCGCATCCGAGGCAATCTCAGGGCACGACGAAACATTGGACGTCACAACAGCCGTCCCGCAGCTAAAGGCTTCAACAATCGGAAAACCAAATCCTTCATAAAAAGATGGAAAAACAAAAACATCGGTTTCATTATAAAGATAGCGCAGTTGTGCATTGGTAACATAGCCTGCAAAAACGACATCCTGTTTTATTCGGCATTGTTGAATCAATCCTGAAATATCATCCGTCATCCACCCTTTCATTCCAGCAATCACGAATTGGCCCCCAAACAGTTTTTTTTGTTTTAATAACGCAAAGGCCCGTAAAAGATTCGCCAGGTTCTTTCGTGGTTCAATCGTCCCGACAAAAAGAATAAAAGGTCCTGTGACCCCGATGGATTTTAGATATCCCTGGGCAGGAACTTTTTCCTCATCTTCTATCGGATAAAAACACTCTTTATCAACGCCTTGATAAATCAAACAACACCGCTTGGGATCAACAGAAAAATATCGATGCAAATCATCGAGCGTATTTTGCGAGCAACAGATAATCTTGTCCGCATACTTCACAATTTTTTCGAAGGAATTTTCGGTGTGACGAATGGCATCCAATGTATGGCCCTTTGGATAAGTTTTAAAAACAAGATCATGAACCGTGACAACAAATTTGGCCCCATTTAATATCAGGTCTTCAGGACCCGGAGCATGATAGATATCGACGGTGCCTAATGTTTTCACCCAACCGCGTTTAAAGCGGTCGATTTTGACCTGAAAATTTCTTGCCGACGGACAGGGGGATTGACGTTTTAAATGGAGGAACGATTTTCGGCCGTATAAAAGGTAAGTATTTTCCTGATCGAGATCGCTTAAGCTTTTCACGAGATTAAACGCATAGCGGCCGATCCCGGCATAACAACTTTTACTTAAAAAGGAATGACAGTTGATAGCAATTCGCATGGAAACTCATTCGTATCTCGTATCTCGTCGCTCGTATCTCGTAAATTATTTTTAAAAAACATATGCCTTGGAGATGTTTCAATCGAGATACGCTTCACGAATAACGAGATACGAATTCAAACCTTCTTCTTCAAGAATTTCTTGACCGTCTCAATCACATAATCGAGATTCTCAATCTCAAGATCCTGATGAACCCCAATATGAAGCCCGTGAGTCCCGCAATATTCGGCTTCCGGAAACTGACCGAGTTTGTAGCCTAAGAATTTGTATCCGGGGCACTGGGTAGGAATCGAATAAAACAGGTTACGTGAATCGATGCCGGCGTTTTCAATATATTTGACAAATTGGGACAATGAAAATTTTACGCCCTCTTTGAGCGTAATAGGAAACGCGTGCGGACCAATTTTTTCATAGGGTTCTTCTTTAATGGTGAAAAAATAATCATCAAATTGGCGGAAGTGTTTAATCAAATACAACATATTCCGACGGCGTTTGTCCAGAATTTTTTGGAAAATCCGAACATTCCCAAGCCCCACCGCGGCTTCTATTTCATTCATCTTGGCTGAAAAACCGACGCGCTGATAAACGAACTTGTGAACCATGCCGTGGTTGCGCAAGGACCTTAAAATATCCGCCATTTTCAAGTCATTCGTTAAAACAATTCCGCCTTCGATGGTTGTGATGATATGCGCCGCATAAAGACTAAAGGCGGACATTTGTCCGAAGGTCCCGATCATCTTGCCGTGATATTCGGCCCCATGCGCTTCCGCAGCATCTTCAATGACAAACAGTTTATGTCTTTTCGCAATGGCCATGATGGTATTCATCTCAGCGGGTTTTCCCATCAAATGCACCGGCATAATCGCACGTGTCTTTTTTGTAATCGCTCTTTCGATTTTCTCCGGATCAATATTCAAAGTTTCCCGTTTTACATCGACAAACACAGGGGTAAATCCAGCATTTAAAACAGAATTGGCTGTCGCGACAAACGTCAAGGCCGGGATAATCACTTCGTCGCCGCGTTTGGCGCCATAATCATGCATAACAGCCAAGGCCAAGGTGTTGGCATCGGTTCCGCTACTGACCGCCACGGCATCTTTCATGCCAAAAATTTTAGCGAACTTTTCTT
>CAZAPN010000097.1:0-6342 GCA_964487145.1 uncultured Planctomycetales bacterium
ATATGAACTCGATAGTCTCAAACTCTTAATATCCGATGTGTCACGATAAATTGCAAAAAAGGATCCCTCATTATAGCCTGAAGGAGTTGAAATACTTAGCGGATAAGACTCCAAAACACCACCATTGGAATCCAACGCATAAATATAAGGAGTATCTCCATATCCTGGTGCATAATTAAGAAAACCACCAACAGAATAAACTAAACCACTATTAAAATCAAACTGCATATAACCGACAGCATTATTTAATCCTGTAAAACCGTTTCTTCCGGTATCCCAATACCCATTAGAACCTAACCCATACCCAAGATCACCAACGCAAGAATTCCCATAGTTTGTTGTAAAGACAATGTCTTGTCCAACTAATCCCCCAACCTGGACTGGTCCTGAACCAAAAATCCAATTACCACTAAATTGGCTAAAATCAACGACTGTCGGATTTGCCAGAGATGTTACTAATGTGGCTTGTGCTTGACCCGAAATTGCTAAAAAAACAAAACAAAAAATAACTCCCACCAACGATTTCTTCATCTTTTTCCCTTTGTTTAAAAACTAGATTATGATTACGTTTTATTCATCCACTCAATTTATTCAAACACCATCAATATACGATGATGACCTAAATAAAATGATTTCAAGATTAACAAATTGGCCGCATAAAAAAAGAAATCCCCCGCCAGCCACGGCTTCCTTAAAATTTGAAACACCCACTCTTTCTTATCGAGCGCCTTCTCCCGTAATAACAACGCGAACAGTCCGAAAAAGAATCCGTATATCCGTCCACAAACAAATTTTCTTTATATAAAGCAAATCATACTTGATTTTCTTTTTCACATCTTCGAGGGTCTCGTCATAACGGTGCCAAACTTGGGCCAACCCGGTAATGCCTGGTTTAACCTGAAGTCGTTTTTCATATTCAGGGATTACTTCTTTGAACTTTTCAACAAAGGCAGGTCTTTCCGGACGGGGACCGATAATGCTCATTTCCCCGCGTATCACATTGATAAATTGAGGGATTTCATCAATATGCGCTTTGCGTAAGAATTTCCCGATCAAGGTCACACGATTGTCATTCGCTCTAGCCCAAACAGGGCCGGAATCTTTTTCCGCATCGACTTTCATCGTACGGAACTTAAACATTTCGAAAATCTCGCCTTGGTGTCCCACGCGGATTTGCTTATAAAAAATGGGGCCTTTGGAAGTCAACTTAATCAATAACGCGACAAGAAGACAAAGGGGTGATAACACAATTAAGGCCACGGTCGACATCACAATGTCAAAGCCTCTTTTAAACCGGTCATAACTTCGTCTTACAAACCGAACGAGCATTCCCATAAAACCACTTCCAAATAACGCGACAGTGGCAGGTTCTGGGGCCCGGGATTTATTTTCTTTGGTCAGTTGAGATGTTGCTGTGGTGATTTGATCGCCCTCGTTATCCACATATTGGAGCGCATCTTTGGGTTGCAACAGAGAAACCGTTGCAGAAGCTGTTCCAATAAAGGCAATTCCGAACACGCTTAAGAGGACTATAATCGCTAGTTGTTGCTTGATTTTATTCATTTTTCCTTTCACAGAGTTTAAGCTATATAGGAGCAAATACTGTGCCAGACTAAAGATGTTATTGAAGCATTTTCTTAAAGAATCGTTAACATCATATTTTTCAACTACTTACGTAACAAGAAAACGTTTTCTTTATGAAAAAACTATGGACAACCTATGACAAAACCTGACAATTTGTATGATGATTTGTCGAAACTTTTAAACATGTCTAAAAATATAATATATATAGCGCATTCCGCCACATTTCATAATGAAAGACGACCCCCTCCCTGTTCAGGAGCAAAGTCTGACACCTTTTTGGCTGTTTTGTTTCGCTTTTTTAAGTGGAACTACGGTAGATACTGGAAAAGATAAGGCGTGATTTGCTGAACAAATTCTTTAATCTGCCCACGAGTCTTTTCTTTGTCACCATCGACCACATCTGCTGAAACACGAATCAGCGCACTACTTGCCGGCTGACCAAACAACGTTTTTACGGCAATTAAAAATTGTTGTTTCCAATAATTGGGTGTAAATGAGTTGCCCACCTTAAACCAATAAAACGCCATGTGTGAAATATCCCGCGTTTCCATGTCCAAAAGATTGACATCAAGGCGGACCCGAGGATTTTCTACATCAACAAAATCCGAGGTCTTCCCCAAAATCGAAACCCCGCTGCCGGTATAACAAATTTCCGGCGGATGAGAAACTTTCCGGTTGTTTTGAGAATAAACAATAAAAAGATACATGTCCGGCGAGGCAAAACGTTTATATCGTCTTATAAAAACATTGCGGGTTTCTAAAACGGCATATTCCACATCGGTCAAAGGCATATCAGTCCCGGTCCAAGTTCCGATTGTCATTGGAAATGTTTTAATGTCAACCGTGTCCGTGTCCTGATAGGTCTTAAAATACAACCACCAGGAAATCGCCCCAATGACAAGAAGGGAAATCAGTATCCCATAAAATTTTTTATCATTCTTTGAAACAATTTTTTCCATGTCTATTCCATGAGTTTGGAAACAAAATAAAGAAGCACAAAGGCCAAACCAAAAGCCAAAAATCCTGTGATGTCGTGGACAGCGCCCACGGCATATTTCGGTCCCCAGACTTCACTGATCACCGACAAGACAATCACGCGAAAAACATTGGTGATAATCGCAATCGGGATGGTCGTCAAAAATAGAAAAATTTTACGGGCCATCGAAGATTTTAGCCAATAGGCGAAAATGCTTCCCAAGGCTGTCAGCGAAATGAGCGACCGAAGACCGCTGCAGACATCATCCACAATGACATACGAGTGCTTCATCTTGAGCATACTCCCCTCACGAATCGCAGGAATATGGATCGCGTTTAAAGTCCACGCCGCAATTTGGGCCGCGAACAATTTCATTTTAAAGCTAATATTTGTAATAACGACCATGGGCAATGGGATCATAAAAACAAGGAAGGAAATCGGGAACACGATTTTATCAAGAATTTTTCGGCCAAAGAAATGCAAAATCAATCCGAACAAGACAATGAGCATCGAAAATCCCGACGAGAAATAAACGCGAAAAAGCGAACTAATAAAGTGGATCACGATCCCTAAAATGACCAGCCGCAGTCCCCCGGCTGATGATTCCCGAGGCGTGGATTCAAGCATTTTTCGTTTTTGCCAAATTAAAAACGCCGTGACAAACGGGACCAAGATCCCGTGGCTGTAATAGGAATCGCGGACAAACCAACGGTCCCACATCCACAAAAATGTTGGCCAATAAACAAAAATAAATACGGCAAAAATAATCAATTCACGGCGGAATTCGAGCGCGATTTTTTTCATCGTATTTAAATCAAAAGTTTTTTTCATTAAGGTATCCAATTGTCAATTTATGGCATGTAAAGATAACATATTAAAAGTTCAATTACAAGTAGATTTTCGTTAAGGGTGAGAGGTGAGTTGTATGTTTTGTGTCGGGACATAAGTTGTGTGGATGAGAAGATCCTCCTCACCCCCATTCTCACGACTCGACCCGCTTCCCACAACTCAAGCCTGTCCTATTTCCTTATCCTAAAATCATCAATCCAAAACTCATCATACATCCCACCCGGAGTCTGGGTGTAAAACTGAAAGGCTTTCAATCGTGAAATCCGCGCAAGCACAGCCTTAGCGGAATTTTTGACATCGATTTCGATTTCATGCCAGGCATCATCATCCTGAAGCTGGGAATAAACTGGTGACCGGGGGTCAGCACACTCTGACACGGAAGTTCCCCCGATACAAACCCAATCCCCGTATTCCGTTTTTACTCGCATCCCAACAGGAACTTTGCTCGGGATCCGATAAGAAAAGCTGACTTTGGAAAAAAGATCAACATTCCAAGTTTCCAATTCAACACCCGCCGACAAATGGGAGGCCAAATATTTTGTGCGAATACTCAATGATTTCCCATTCAGATATGTGTTTTGCGTATCCAGTGTAAGATCAACATCCCCTAAACTCACGAACCTCCCCTTCGTCTCTTCGAAATCGTCATAATAGAGAACATTTTTCGTCTCAAGAGACGGGGATTCCGAGGCGTCATCCGCTATCATTTTTCCACGCTGTGGCCCATGTTGGATATAAGCTAAAAAATGTCCGCTCGAGCGATAATTTTGATTAAAATGTTTGCGGCTGGGGAAATTGGCCTCTTTAATTCCCCGTTCAAAGACCCGATTTCCGACGGCCAAATAATTTTCGTTTTGATATCCACTTATGCGATAACCATAACCAAATCCATGGACCACCAAGAGATTCACATCCGGGTCATCGGAGGCATTCACATATTGATCGCAGGTCAAATACTTAAAGGAATCGCCTGTTGAGACTAGACCTTCATTAATCAACCAATCTAACGCGCGGAAAATTGAATCAGCAGCTTTTTCATCTCCAGTCAGGCGATGATACTTAATGATGGGTTCAAAAATCAATCCTGTCATAAACGGTGAACCGCCATATTCATCCTGCCGACAGCCTTCTTCAGGATCATGCGCGTAAAGGTTATGAATAAATCCTCCCCTTGACGGCCATTCGAGCTGGGTCTTATAAAGGTTGTCCATATACTGGCGGGCGATGTCCAAATATTCTTTTTCTCCCGTCAATTCATAATAGGTGATGATCCCCAAGAACGGAAAAGCAATGTCGCGCTCGGTAAAAAAGTTTTTTTGGTCCCTCCGATAATACGCTTTGTCCGGCGAAAAATTTGTTTTTAAATATTCCGCCATGAAACCGGCCATGGTTAAAGACCGGGGATCCCCGGTCAACAAATAATCATCCACCACCGCATCAACATAAATATACCGCGATTTCCCGTCGATTGTGCTGCGCCCTCGTTCCGGGCCTTCTTGGATCAACTGTCCGTCGCGATAATAGACAAGCTCCTTGCGCGCGGCCAAAAAATGTTTCAATTCTCCCGAACGAACAAAAATTTGATAAAACACATGCGGTGTCGAATAATATCCGTCTTGGATTAAATCCCCTGTCCATGGTCGATCGCGCATGGACTCAAAACTACTTTCTATTCGACGGTCATATTCCGGATAATCACTTTTTCCCATGCGGACCTGTTCCCCAATCACATCCGATGAGCACAGCCATGTGCTCGGCAGCAAAAGATATCCTTCGGGATAATCCCAGACAGGCTCAACAATAAGTAAGTCCTGGGTCGAACGGGGCACCCCCCATTTCATGGTCACATACTGATAAATATTCGGGATTTTATATCGAAACTGAACAAGGACAGAACGGATCGAATTATCTTGCGGCCACCGTGCCAAAACTTTCACAGCGACGGGAATCTCCTTATTCTGATCGTCAACGAACACAATGTTTTTTTCGGACTGAAGTTGGCCCAAGGCAAACGGAACACCTGTTGAAATAAACGGCGTGTCCGCATCGACTTTTTTTAATTTGGCAACCGGAACACGAAGCTCTCCGGTCAACGGGGCCATTGGTTTGGGAACAGCAACCGCTTTTCGCATCGGCAAAGGTTTTTCATCCTGAAGGACCTCTGCCTTTTTTTGCAAGGCATCCATCGAAGTGTTTTCTAGTCCGGGGATCAGATTTGATTTTTCTAACCGCATATTATCAAAAAACAACGTGTAACGCTTCGACGGTTCGTTCAAAAATAGAACAACGAAGCCAATATTTCCGGCATCAATTTTCGAAGCGATCTGGGAACGGGCCAGACGGACTTTATTCAAGCCGGGTCGCAATGTGTAGGGGATATTGATGCGTTTTTTTGAAGCATCATCAAGGCGAATGGAAAAACTTACGTCCTCTTTGAGGGGATTAAAAACATCAAAGCAAAAATAATCGTATTCCCCCCAGGCTTGATTAAGTTTACGCGTATTAATACTGGGCAAGCCGCCTTGGGGATAAACGACTTTCAAGGAATACGTCCCTTCGGTCACATGCTCCTTGGACTGGGTCACGCTGAATCCTTTGTCCGGGGATATTCCCCATATATCCAAAGTTTCAAAATCCGATAGGATATTGGGCTTGAGAGAAACACTCTGTTGATTCCGTGCCCCATAAGGTCTAACCATCAAAAGTCCAAGGCCTAGACCCAAAACAATTATCAAAGTGGGGAAAAGATATTTTTTCATAGGAAGCTCCTGTTTTTCAACAATATAAAACAACTAAGGCCACAACCTGCAGGCTTCAGGCCGCAAGCTACAAGCTTCAGGCTGCAAGCTACAAGCTGCAAGTCTCAAGCCCCAAGCTACAAGTCTCAGGCTTCAGGTTTTAATCGATTCGCGAAATCGATATAACATCTTACC